>JAVKIA010000026.1 GCA_031459715.1 Armatimonadota bacterium
GATGCTGGCCCGTCTGAGTCTTGGACCGGAGCACGAGTCCTGGATGATGATGAGCGGACTCATCGCTCTTTGCGTCTTGCTGGCAGTGGCGCTGGTCGTCCTGCCCCTGTTCGGGGCGCGCGTGGCCGTGGTCACGGCGGTCACGGCCGTCCTGGGGATCCTGGTCATGTGCTACATCATCTGCGTATCCCGCGTATTTCTGCGGAACACGCCCGCCGGCCATGCGGGCAGGCATGTGCACCGGGGTTTCCACTGAGCTCTGGCGCCGCCGGAGCGGGACGGCCCACATCGGCCGATCTCTGAGGAGGAAGCTGTCAGAATGATTGATCAAAAGCAGAAGCACGTCGGGAACCCCAAGCTGACGGAGATCGCCCTCCCGGTGAGAGGGATGTCCTGCGCGTCATGCGTGGCCACCGTGGAAGGCGCGCTGCGCGGCATCGACGGTGTGGCCTCGGCGACGGCCAGTCTCACCGCCGAGAAGGCCTTCGTTACCTTCGATCCGGGCAAGGTGCGCCTGGCCGACCTGGAGCAGGCCATCCGGGATGTCGGGTACGAGGTGGGGAAGGAAGTCCTGGCGCTGCAGATCGGCGGGATGAGCTGCGCCTCCTGCGTGACGTCCATCGAGACGGCGGTGGGCAGCCTGCCGGGCGTAGCCTCCGTGCAGGTGAACCTGCCCGCGGGGACGGCAACGGTGACGTACTACCCCGGCCTGGTCACCCCGGCCCTGATCAAGCGAACGATCCGCGATCTGGGCTACCAGGCCGCCGAGAGGCTGGAGGGAGCGGCGGCTCTGGACCGGGAGCGGGAGGCCCGCCGTCGGGAGATCCGCCGCCAGGGGCGGTGGATGCTGGTGGCCTGGCCGCTGGCGCTGGTAGTCATGCTGGGGACCTTCCAGGATGTCTGGATCCTCCCGCGTTTCGTGCCAGGGGTCCTGGCGAATCCTCTCATCCTCTTCGCCCTGACCACGCCCATCGTCTTCGGCCCCGGGTGGCAGTTCTTCATCAATAGCTACAGGGGGCTGCGCCACGGGGTGACTGACATGAACCTGCTCTACGCCACAGGAATCGGCGCGGCCTACCTCATCGCCGTGATCAACACCTTCTTCCCCCATGCAGGTTTCGGCGGGCCGGAGGCGACGTTCTACGAGGCGGCAGCGCTGCTCACCGCCTTCATCATCCTGGGCCGATACCTGGAGGCGCTGACCCGCGGCCGCGCCTCGGAAGCCATCCGCAAACTGATGAGCCTGCAGCCGAAGGTTGCCCGGGTGCTGCGTAACGGCGCCGAGGTGGAGATTCCTGCGGACGAGGTAGAGGTGGATGAAGTGGTCGTTGTGCGTCCCGGCGAGCAGATCCCGGTAGACGGGATCGTCCTTGAGGGCTACTCGGCTGTCGACCAGTCGATGATCACCGGCGAGTCCATGCCTGTGGAAAAGCGGGCGGGCGATGAGGTCATCGGCGGCACGATGAACAAGACGGGCGCCTTTAAGTTCCGGGCCACCAAGGTCGGCCGCGACACGGCGCTGGCACAGATCATCAAGCTGGTCGAAGACGCCCAGACCAGCAAGGCGCCCATCCAGCGGCTGGCTGACCTGGTCGCCGGCAAGTTCATATTCTGGGTACACGTGCTGGCCCTGGCAGTCTTCCTCTTCTGGTTCTTCATCGGCTACGCCCGGTTCTTCTCCCCGGAGACCCGCCTGATGCTCACCCCCTACACGCTGGCCGGCGTGGGGGTGTTCGGCTTTGCCCTGCTGGTCTCCGTGGCGGTGCTGGTGATCTCCTGCCCCTGCGCCGTGGGCATGGCCACGCCCAGCGCCATAATGGCCGGCACCGGTAAGGCGGCGGAGCACGGCATCCTCTTCAAGGGCGCCGACGCCATCGAGGCGGCCAGCCGGCTCACCCACATCGTCTTCGATAAGACCGGCACCCTGACAAGAGGCGAGCCGTCGGTTACCGACGTGGTGGCCGCAGAGGGGTGGTTGGAGGACCGGGTGCTGCGCCTGGGGGCGGCTGCGGAGGTGAACTCGGAGCATCCCCTGGGAGAGGCCATCGTGCGGGCGGCGCGCGGCCGCGGGCTGGCCGTGGACGAGCCCGAGGCCTTCAGCGCCATCCCCGGACATGGAGTGGAGGCCCGTGTCGGCGGCCGCATGGTGCTGCTGGGGAACCGGCGTCTGATGCGTGACCGCGGGGTAGACATCACTGCCTTTCGGGGTCAGGCGGAGCGCCTGGAGGAAGACGGCAAGACAGTCATGTTTGTGGCCGCCGACGGGCAAGTAGCCGGCCTCATCGCCGTAGCCGATACGCTCAAGGAGCACTCTGCGGAGGCCGTGCACATCCTGCACCGTCTGGGGCTGCGCGTGGTCATGATCACCGGAGACAACCGGCGGACCGCGGAAGCCATCGCCCGGCAGGTGGGGATCGACCGCGTCCTGGCCGAGGTCCTGCCGCAGGACAAGGCCCTGGAGGTCAAGGGCATGCAGATGCGCGGCATGCGCGTGGCCATGGTCGGTGATGGCATCAACGACGCCCCTGCGCTGGCCCAGGCCGACGTGGGCATGGCCATCGGCTCGGGCACCGACGTGGCCAAGGAGACGGGGCACGTGGTCCTGATCAAGGACGACCTGCGGGACGTGGTCACGGCCATCGAGGTGGCCAAGGCCACGATGCGCAAGGTCAAGCAGAACCTCTTCTGGGCGTTCGTCTACAACACGGTGACCATTCCCATCGCCGCCGGTCTCCTCTACCCCTGGTCCCGGCAGGTGGTCAGCCCGGAGATCGCCGCCTTCCTCATGGCCATCAGCTCGCTGACGGTGACGCTGAACACGACGCTGCTCAAGCGGTTTGTCCCCAGCCTGCGAGGCGGCAGGGCTCTGGCTGGCATCCGGCGGGAGCTGGCACCCCTGGTAGGCGTCCCGCACTGAGGAGGAAGGGCCATGCGACAGAGCAGCACCGTGCGCCTGGCAGGTCTTCTGGGCATGGGCATCGCGCTGGCCGCGGCGGCGGCCTTCTACGGCGCGGCCACCGTCGCTGGCTACGCCCCCGTTGCCCGCTACGGTGGGGCCCTGTGGGTGGGCCTGCTGGCCTGGATCATCACCATGCCTGTGCTGGCGCCCCTGCTCCGGCGGCGGGCGTAGGCGGAGGACCGCTTTCGGGAGGAGATGGCGATGGCAGAGCTGTGGCAGGCATACGGGAACTGGATTCTCTTCGCGCTGTTCTTCATCCTCATGATGGGGCACCATCTGTTCATGGGACACGGCGGCCATGGCGGGCGGCGCGTTGCGGCGGGCGGGACGGCGCACGGAGAGGGGCACGGAGAGGGGCACAGGGAGCGGCACGATGAGGCGCCCAAGGAGGTGCACGGAGAGGGGAACCTGGAGGGGCACGCAGAGGGGCACCCTCACAGCGCGAAGGGGAGCGCCGCCACGCCGCGTCGCTACCGGGGGCATTCCGGGGGCTGCTGCCATTGAGCCAAGGAGGGCTGGCATGCGGCTGAGGCGACGGTTGGCTGCTGTGGTCCTGTTGGCCGCGGCATTTGCCCTAACCCCTGGGGGCACGGCGCTGGCGCACAAGGGGAAGTTGCCCCAGGACGCCCTCACCCTGGTGCGACAGGCCGCCGCCCTGCTGGCGCAGAACCCGGGGATGACTGGCGAGGTGCGGGAGCGCCTGCAGGCCGCCCTGAAATCCAGGAAGCCGGAAGGCGTTCGCCTGGAGCAGGTGGCTGAGGCGCTGCGCGCCCTGGAGCGGCGGGACGTCGCTACCGCGCGTCGCCTGCTGGCGATGGCCATCATGCCGGCCGGTATGCCGATGCCTGCTCCGGGACCTGGTGGCAGCGTGCCGCCGCGCCCGCAGGGACGGGTGGGTCTCCCCCGGACCGCGCCGGGGCTCGGTTCGGTGCCCGTGCCACCTCCCGCTGCACCGGAGAGCCAACAGCAGGCCTCGCCCGTTGCACCGACGGGCAGGCAACAGGCCCAACCGGCGTCCGTGGTGGCAGCAATGCAGATGAGCGAGCCCCTGCGCGCCCGCTTCGGCGGTTCGACGGTGGAGATCCTCTTTCTGGCGGCCGGCATCGGGCTCGTCGGGCTGGGTCTGTTCCTCCTGCGGCCAGGAAAGGAGGGAGGGCGGTGACCGGAAAGACCGGTCTGTGGCGGGCCGTGGACGAGCGGCTGAAGCTGTCGGAACTGGCTTATCCTGTCCCGCGCCACGCCAACACCCTGGCCTACTCTCTGGGGGGCATCTCCCTCATCGGTTTTCTCGTGCTGATCGTCTCCGGCGTCCTGCTCGCCCAATACTATGTGCCGTTCCCGCAGTCCGCCAACGACAGCGTCCGGACCATGATGCAGACTACCGGCATCGCCCGCCTCCTGCGGGGCGTACACTACTGGGCCGCACAGGTGGTCATGGTTACGGTGCTGCTGCACATGATCCGGGTCTTCACCGCGGGGGCCTTCAAGAAGCCCCGTGAGGCAAACTGGATCATCGGTGTCGGGTTGCTGGCTTCCACCGTCGGCCTGTTCTTCACCGGGACGGTCCTGAAGTGGGACCAGGAGGGCTTCGAGGCCCTGGAGCATAACGTGGCCATCGGCCACCTGCTGGGCGGCCTGGGGCACTGGTTTACCCCGTCGTTTGCGGAAAACGTCCCGCTGCTGGTCCGCCTCTACATCGCCCACATCAATATCCTGCCGGGCATCCTGCTGTTGCTCGTGGCCGCCCACTTCTGGCTGATCAAACAGCACGGCATCTCCCGGAGGCCGGGTCAACCGGCAGGGGAGATGCTGCCCTTCACGACGCACCTCAAGCATCTGGCCAAGTACGGGCTGATCCTGGGTGGGCTCCTGCTGATCCTGGCAGTCCTGCTCCCGCCGACAGTGGGGCCGGCTCCCGTGGAAGGGATCGAGGTGACGAAACCGCCCTGGCCCTTCCTGCCTCTCTTCGCCGTGGAGAACTGGATCGGCATCCCCGGTCTGTTCTGGGCCAACGTCCTCATCTTCATCCTCCTGCTGCTGGTTCCGTTCGTCGATCGTCGCCCGGAGGAGACTGCGGTCCGGCCGCCCGTCCGCCTCGTGGTGGGGCTCGCCGCGCTTCTGGGGCTGGTCGTGCTTGGGCTGCTGGCCTGGCTCACGCCGGGGGCGGTGCACGTGGGAGGCTAGGACATGCTGCCGCGTGGCAAGGAGACGATGCCGTGAGACCGCCAGGCGATAACCTGCCCGAGGAGCCAGCGGGCGACCGCGTGCTGGCCCTGCTCCTCATCCTGGCTGCGGGGGCGCTGGCCCTCATGCTGGTCTGGCTGGTGGGGCGATGATGGACCCCCTGGACCGGATCGACCTCCTTGCCCGGCTGCGGACGATCCGCGGACACCTGCTATGGCCCGTCTGACCGTGGGCGGGGCACGATGTTTCCGACGTGCGCGCTGGCGAAGCATGTTCCCGGAGACCCCCGCCGGCAGGAACTGAGCCTCCTCTCCCCCGCGGAGTACCTCATCAGCCGAGTTCCCGGCTGCGATGTCAAACCCCGGGCCGCGGCTGTCGTATAGTGAGGAGGGCTCTCGCCCATGAGGAAAGAGGCCTGTCAATCCGGGCGTGGCTGACGCTGTCGGGGGCCGCGGATGAAGATCCTGGTGGTGGATGACGAGGAGACTATGGTCCGGTCACTCTCGGCCCTGCTGGCGCAGGAAGGCTACACCGTCGCTGTGGCCACCGACGGTCCCCGGGCGCTGCAGGCCGCCCGGGTGGAGCGGCCCGACCTGATTCTCCTGGACGTGCTGCTCCCGGGGATAGACGGGATCGAGGTCTGCCGGCAGATTCGCACCTGGTCGACGGTCCCCATCATCATGCTGACAGCGAAGACGGCAGAGGTGGACAAGGTTGTCGGGCTGGAGGTCGGTGCCGACGACTACGTGACCAAACCCTTCAGCCCGCGGGAGCTGGTGGCGCGGGTCAAAGCTCAGCTACGCCGCGCGCAGATGCAGGCGCAGGAGGCCGGGCGAGACCGGCTGCGGTCCGGCGAGGTAGAGCTGGACATCGCCCGGCACCGGGTGACTGTCCGCGGCAAGGAGGTGGCCCTCTCCCCCAAGGAGTTCGATCTGCTGCGGGTACTGATGAGTCACCCCGGCCGCGTCCTGGGGCGCGATTACCTCCTGAACCAGGTCTGGGGTGAGGATTTCTTCGGCGACACGCGCACGCTGGACGTCCACATCCGGTGGCTGCGGGAGAAGATCGAGTCCGATCCCAGCACCCCCACCTACATTCAGACCGTCCACGGCGTGGGCTACCGCTTTCAGGGATAGATGCCACCATGTTCCGGCGCATCCGCTGGAAGCTGCTGGCCACCTATCTCATCGTGGTCTCCCCGACGATCGTCTTTCTGGGTGTGCACCTGACGCGCCAGTTTGAGGCGGCCTACAGTGAGCGGTCCGAGGCGGACCTGCGGGACCTGGCCCGGCTGCTGAGTGCCGTGGCGCTCGACGGGCTGGGCAGCGGTCGTCCGGAGGTCCTTCGGCGGCAGGTGCAGGCTGTGCCCCCAAGAGCGGACCTCGCGGTCTTCGTGACCGACGCGGCGGGGACCGTGGTGGCCTCGCGGGGGCCCGCAGCTCCGATTCCCGGCGTCAGGGCTGAAGGTGCCGCTGTTGCTAATGCCCTGCGGGGAGAGGAGGTCAGCGGTACGGGCGCGGTTCCAGGTGGAGGAGAGGCCGTCTATGCCGCCGTGCCGGTGCGGGCCGGAGGTCGCGTCCTGGGAGCGGTGTACGTGCTGCGCCCGCTGACGTCGCTGCACGGGCAGATTCGGCACGTTCGCTGGGTGGTGGCCTGGGCCACGGTCGTGGCGCTGGCCATTGCCGGAGGGCTGGCCCTGCTCCTGGCGCGCAGCATCGCCGGCCCGGTCCAGGAGATGCAGGTCGCGGCCAGCCGCCTGGCCGCTGGCCACCTGGACCAGCGCATCCCCGTACGCACGCGCGACGAGCTGGGGGACCTGGCCCGTTCGCTCAACTACATGGCCAGCGAGCTGGCCCGCATCGATTCCCTGCGCCGGCAATTCGTCGCGGACGCCTCCCACGAATTGCGGACGCCCGTAGCCAACCTGGCCGTTGCCGTGGAGGCCCTCAAGGGCATGGTCTCCCCTGACCGGGGCGATGCGGCAGTATTGGTGGAAGCGGTGGAACACGAGGTGGGCCGGCTGCGCCGGCTGGTCGAAGACCTGCTGGACCTCTCCCTCGTTGAATCAGGTGAGGTGCGCCTGAATCTGCTCACAGTGCCTCCCGCCGAGATCATCCACCGCGCGGTGCAGCCCTTCTATCCCCGGGCGGAGGCGGGAGGCATCAGGTTGCAGGTGGAGCTCCCGGCGCGGCTGCCGTCGGTGAGAGCCGACCCGGAGCGGACGGTGCAGGTACTGACCAACCTGCTGGACAACGCCCTGAAGTACACGCCGCCCGGTGGCCAGGTAACTGTCAGCGCCAGCGAGCGCCGCGGCCACGTCCTGCTGGGCGTGGCCGATACCGGACCGGGAATCCCTGAAGCCGATCTGCCGCACATCTTCGACCGCTTCTACAAGGTGGACAAGTCGCGTACCGCCGCCCGCGGCGGAGCGGGGCTTGGCCTGGCCATCGCCAAGCGCCTGGTGGAGGCTCAGGGCGGGATCATTATGGCGGAGAATGTGGAGGGCCGTGGCGCGCGCTTCCTCGTGGCCCTTCCCCGGGCTGGATGAACCGCGGCTGGGCAAAGCAGAATGTCAGCGCGGTCAGAGGTGTCCGAACACCTGAACGCCGCCGATGAAGGTCGCCATCACGCCGATCTCGCCGAGCGCGTCAGGCTCGGCCGCAAACGGATCGTGCGACAGGACGACGAAATCGGCTAATTTTCCGGGTTCGAGGCTGCCGAGATGGGCTTCCTCGAAGGCGGCGTAGGCTCCGCCAAGCGTGTACCACTGGAGGGCTTCGCGCAACGTGATCGCCTCTTCCGGCACGCATGCGGCCCCGCTTACCGTTCTGCGGCAAATGGCGGCACACATACCCCGCAGTGGCGCACCGTCTACCACCGGCCGATCGGAGCTCAGAGCTACAGGAATGCCGCGGAGACTGGCCAGCGGGTAGGTGAGTCGCAGGCGATCCTCACCAAGAGCGCTTCGAAACCCATCCCCGAGTTCATAGATGAACCGCGGCTGGGTAACCACCACGACGCCGAGCCGCCTGATTCGCTCGATCAGGTCGGCCCGCAGAACCCCGCAGTGCTCAATGCGGGGCCGCCAGCGACCTGCCCCCGGCCCCATGGCGCGCTCAATGGCGTCCAGCCCCACCTCGATGGCCCGGTCCCCGATGGCGTGCATGGCGACCTGCCATCCGCCGGCATGGGCCATGCGCACCTGTTCCGCGATCCGTTCTTGGGACTTGACCAGCAGCCCACAGTTGCCGTCGGTATCGGCATACGGATCGGATAGCGCCGCCGTGCGCCCAATCAGCGACCCGTCGATGAAGATCTTGACAGCGCCCAGCCGGAGCCTCTCGTCTCCAAACCCTGAGTGCAGGCCGAACGCGAAGTCGAAGCGGCCGTCGCGGACCGCCAGCGACTCCACATCCACCATCAAACGCACCCGCTGCAGCAGTAGCCCTTCGCGGGTTGCCTCCTGGTATGCGCGAAACTCCTGAGGCGCGATCCAGCCGGCCCAGGCGTCCTGCACGCTGGTGAGGCCCTCGGAGGCCATCTGGCGTCCGGCAGCGGCCAGCGCCTCCTTGGTCCTCTCCAGCGAGTAGGGCGGCAGGACGCGCTTGACCAGTTCCTGGGCCGTTTCCTTCAGGACCCCGGTCGGCTCGCCGCCGGCTCCACGGTCAATCACTCCCCCCGGAGGATCGGGTGTGTGCCGGGTAATACCCGCAAGGCCCAGGGCGCGGGAGTTGGCGACGCCCATGTGGCCGGACACGTGGATTAGCCAGACCGGATGGTCCGGAGAGGCGGGATCGAGATCGTGGCGGGTTGGGTGCCGGCGCTCGGCCAGCTTGTTCTCGTTGTAGCCGCCTCCCCGAATCCATTCACCGTGAGGGTATTGGGCCGCCCTGGATGCAACCGCCGTCACGATGTCGTTGATGCATGTGGCCGCTCTAACGTTGACTTCGATCAGACTCAGCCCGAAGAGCAGCACATGACAGTGGGCATCGTGGAAGCCGGGTACGACGGTCCGGCCTTCGAGGTCAACGATCTCCGTGGACGGTCCGGCCAGGCCGCTCAGGTCTTCATCCATGCCCACAGCCACAACCTTTCCCTCCCGGACCGCGAGAGATTGCGCCTCCGGACGGTCGGGGTCAAGGGTGATGATACGGCCCCGGCGGAAGAAACGGTCAGCGAAAAGCATGGCCCACCCTACGCGAACCGGATCACCTGCCGGACCACTTCCCCACCGGCCAGCGCGTCGAAAGCTGGGTTGATCTCGTCCAGCGCGATCGTGCGGGAAAGCAGGCGATCCACCGGCAGCAGCCCGGCCTGATAGAGGGCGATGAAGCGGGGGATATCGCGGCGCGGCACGGCTGAACCCATGTACGAGCCTCTGACCGTGCGCTCCTCGACCACCAGGCTCACCGCGGATACGGCAAACTGTCTCCCTGGGTGGGGAAGTCCAATGGTTACCGTGACGCCGCCGCGCCGCGTGGCCTGGTAGGCCTGGGCCAGCACCCGCTCGCTGCCCACGCTCTCAAAGACATACGAGGCTCCACCGCCGGTGAGGTCGTGGACGGTCTCTACGGGGTCGCCTTCTTTCGCGCTCACGGTGTGCGTGGCGCCCACCTCTCGGGCTAGATGCAGCTTGCTCTCAACGAGGTCGACGACCACGATCGGCCAGGCCCCTGCCAGGCGGGCGCCCATCACAGCGGAAAGCCCCACGCCGCCCAGGCCGAAGACCGCCACGCTGGCGCCTGGCTCGACCCGTGCCGTGTTGACCACGGCGCCGACTCCGGTCACCACCGCACACCCGAAGAGCGCCGCCTCCTCCAGCGACAGGGTCGGATCGATCTTGACCAGTGACTCCTGCGCGGCGACGGTAAACTGCGTGAAGGCTGAGACGCCCAGGTGGTGGTGGAGTGCCTGCCCGTCCCGGTCCCGGAAGCGGCGGGCGCCGGACAGCAGCGTACCCGCCAGGTTGGCCTTCGCCCCATTCTCGCAGAGTGCCGGACGGCCGGTGGCGCATGGGCTACAGTGGCCACACGCCGGGACGAACGAGAAGACCACGTGATCGCCCGGTGCCAGGTCGGCCACCCCCGGCCCGATTTCGCGCACGACGCCGCTGGCCTCGTGGCCCAGCACCAAGGGCATGACGCGGGGGCGGGAGCCGTCGATCACCGACAGGTCCGAGTGACACAGCCCGGCCGCCGCGATCTGGATCAGCACCTCGCCCGGGCCCGGGCCGTCGAGGTCCACCTCCTCCACCACTAGCGGCCTCGACTCGGCATACGGCGGAGGCTGTTCCATCTTGTAGAGGACGGCGGCTCGCGTTTTCATGCCCACTCCCTCCTCGGCGCGTCCCCGGATATGTGTGGGGCGACATCAGCCGATGAACGCAGCCAGTTCCTGTGAGAACTTGTCCGGCTCTTCCACCATCAGGGCGTGACCGCTGTTCTCGAACCACACGATCCGGCACTCCTTGATGCGAGGAACCATGTACTCCGCCCAGCCGGGATGGCAGACCTGGTCGTGGCGACCGTGGCAGATGAGCACCGGCAGGTCTACCTCACCCAGCCGCCCGCGCAGGTCTTCGGTCAGCAGCGTTTTGAAGTACTTGAAGCCGACGTACGCCGGCATTCTCAGCCACTGTGAGAGGAACCATGCCTTCGTCGCCTCGAGGTCGGTGCGGTGGTAATTCAGTCCGGCGAACGCGGCCATGGTCTCCGGCAGGCCGCGCCGCACGGCCTCTAGCGACGCGGCCGCGGTGGCCTCGTCCATCCCGTAGGGTTCGGTGGGGGTCTGCGTGAAGCGGGGTGTGGCCGGCCCGACCATGACCAGCCTGGTCACCCGCACATCCTGGTTGTAGTCCAGCACGTACTTCAGCCCCACCCCCGCCCCCATCGACCAGCCCACGAAGGTCACATCCCGCAGGTCCAGCGATCTGAGAAACGCGCGCAGGTCCCCACACATCTCGTCATAGGTATACGCGGAGTACGGCTTGTCCGAGTCGCCGTGGCCCCGGAGGTCTACGCATACACAGCGGTAGCGGTCATGGAGGTCGAGCACGGCGTAGTTCCACGTGTCCACCGTGGCGGAGAACCCGGGAACGAACAGGATCGGCTTCCCCCGGCCTCCATCCCGGTAGTGCATGCGGATTCCAGTCTCGAGGTCGATAAACGGCATGACCCTCCCTCCCGTTCGCTCAGTGTCCTATTGCGCTACGCTCAGCCCCGCGCAGCCACGATTTCGCCGCGTTCGATCGTGTACGTTCGGTTGGCGAGCGCATCGATGTGCGTCAGTTCCGACTCGGCGATGAGAACGGCGACATCCTTGCCTGCCAACCGTCGCAGCACACTCGTAATCTGCTCGACCAGGGTCGGGGCCAAACCCTCGAAGGGTTCGTCCAGCAGCAGGAGGCGGCTCCCGATCAGTACCGCCCGAGCCAGCGCCACCAGCTTCTGCTGCCCGCCACTGAGCTGCCCGGCCCGGCGGGCAGCCAACGATTGAACGATCGGCGGCATCATCTGGTAGACGCACGCCAGCCGCTTGCGCCCATCATCCAGTCTGTTGGCCCACACCGGCACCAGGAGATTCTCCTCCACGGTGAGCAACGGGGTGAGCCTGCGATCCTCCGGGAGGTACCCGATGCCCAAGGCCGCCCGCCGGTGGGGTGGCATCTGCCGGAGATCGGCGCCATCGAGGGTGATGGAACCGGCAGAGGCCGGCATCAGGCTAGCCAATGACCAGGTCCACCCGTTCGTCCAGGGCCAGACGCCGGAGTTCGGCCATCTGCCGGTCGGCTCCGCCCGCCTCGTCGATGATCACCCCCCGGATGGGCACCTCGGCCGGCCGCGCCGCCCCCGCGCGTACTGACAACCCACCCGTGACGAGCAGGCCTGCCAGCAGGACCGGGACTAGCAGACTTCGCGGTCTGGCGATCCGCGAGCACCGAACACGCATACGAGTTCCCCCCTTTTTGTCTCATCACCCCGGCTCACTCGCCGAAGAACTCCTTGACCGTCACCCACTTCCCGCGCCGGCCTTCAACGATGGCGAGTTGCCGGATGCCGGAGTGGTCGGTCCGGCTGTATCCGAAGGGCGGGGTTAGCCCGCCAGCGTTGAAGTTCCTGATGCCCTCCATCGCCTCGATGAAGCGGTCGCGCGTTAGATCGCGACCGGCGCGCCGCAGCCCCTCCACCATCAGGGCCGCAGCGGCGTCGGAGGAGATGCTATAGCCACCGGGCACCTCTGCGGGAAACGCGGCCTTGAGCCGGCTGCGGTAAGCGACGACAGCAGGGTCATCGCCGTCCGGATCGAGCAGCCATGCTCCCGCCCGAACCCCCTCCATTTGATCGCCGGCCAGCCGGAACATGACCGGATCGGCCAGCACGTAGGTCATTAACCACCGGGTCCGCAGGCCCAGCCGCGCTGCCTCCCGGAGCAGCGAAGCCGCGGGAACAACGATCGCGTAAACGAATACCAGGTCCGGATTGGCCTCGCGCAACCGGACGGCGTGCGCAGTGAAGCTGGTCTCCCCGGGTTCATAGGGGATGTCCGCGACCGGACGCACGCCGTTGATCGTCAGCATCTGCACGAAGGCGTCCCGGCCTTCCTTACCATAGGAGTCGTTCTGGTAGAAGACCGCGATGCGCTTCGCCCCCATTGTCTCCAGCGCGTACTTGGCCATCAGCCGCCCCTCAAAGAAGTAGATGGGCTGGATACTGAAGTAGTTGCGTTTGAAGGGCTGGATCCACAGTGACGACCCCGAGGCCGGCGCGACGACGGGCACAGCGCGTTCGACGGTGTAGTCGATGATCGCAGCCCCGGTGGGCGTGCCCAGCGGGCGGAAGAGCGCGAAGACCTCGTCCCGCTCGACCAGCTTGCGTGCGGCGGCGAGCGTCTCCGAGGGGATGTAGCGGTCATCCTCGATGATCAGGCGGACGCGTCGGCCGTGGATGCCTCCCCGGTCGTTGACCCACTTGAAGTAGGCCTCGGCGCCCCGGGCCAGCGGGATGCCGATGGTCGAGACCGGGCCGGACATGGCCACCGGCATGCCCAGGGTGATCGTGTCCGCTGTGACGCCGGGGACACGCTGGGCCGTCGCCGGCGCCAGCACCACCGTCACCATCATTGCCGCGATCAACAACCCGAGGGCCTGCGCCCGGATCTGGTTCCCCTGCCCCGTCAGTCTTATCGTGCGCATCGCCATCTCCCCCTTTTGCCTTTCTCGCACCTGGTAGTTGCCGAGTGCCTGCTAGCGTCCGAGATACAGCCGCTCCACTTCCGGATTGCGCCGAAGGTCAGCGACCGGACCGCTCAGCCGGATGCGTCCCTTCTGGAGCACATACGCCCGGGAGGCCAGGCCCAGCGCAAGATAGGCATTTTGCTCGACCATCAGCACGGTCGTCCCGGCCGCATTGATGCTGTGAACGATGTCGAAGATCTGCCGCACGATCCGCGGCGCCAGACCCAGGGAGGGCTCATCGAGCAACAGCAGCGCCGGGCGCGCCATGAGCGCGCGTGCAATCACCAGCATCTGCTGCTCACCGCCGGACAGCGTCCTCGCCGGCTGGGCGAACCGATCGCGCAGGATCGGGAAGTGGGTCAGGACCCGATCGAGGTCGTCGCGCACACCGCCCCGGTCGCGCCGCGTGTAGGCACCCATGCGGAGGTTCTCGCCCACGGTCAGGTCGGGGAAGACCAGGCGGCCCTCGGGGACGTGCCCTATACCCGAGGCGACGATGCGGTCGGGGGGCAGGCCGTCGATTCGCGCTCCCCGGAATCGCACGGTGCCCGACCGCGGTCGCAGCAGGCCCGAGATGACCCGCAGCGCCGTGGTCTTCCCGGCCCCGTTGCCTCCCAAGAGGGCTACGATCTCGCCCTCATGCACGGCCATCGAGACCTCTGCGAGGACCACCACGGCGCCGTAGGCGGCGGTGACCGCTTCCAGGTCAAGCACGGGCAGCCTCCCCCAGATAGGCCTCGATAACCGCGGGATCAGAGCGCACCACGTGCGGACGACCTGAGGCAATGAGCTGACCAAAGTTCAGCACGACGATGTGGTCACAGATGTCCATGACCAGCGCCATGTCGTGCTCCACCAACAGCATCGCGCATCCGTATCGATCCCTGATGCGTTGAAGTAGCGCGCCCAGTTCCTGGCTCTCCTCCGGGGCCAACCCAGCCGCCGGCTCGTCAAGGAGCAGCAGCCGGGGGAGCGAGACCAGCGCCCGGGCCAGGTCCACGCGCTTCTGGACAGCAAAGGGCAGTGCGCTGACGGGAAAGGACTCGACAGGCTCGAGCCCGAGCAGGGAGGCGACTTCACGAACCCGGTCCCGCATTTTCCGCTGTTCTCTTCGGGCCTGCGGCAGCATTAGCGCGTTGGCCAGGAGCCCAGCGCGTGCTACGGCGTGCAGTCCCACGAGCATGGTGTCCTGCACGGTCATGGTGCTGAACAGCACCACCCCCTGGAATGTGCGTCCGATACCGTACCCGACGATCTCGTGGGGCGATGCAGCCAGAATCTCGCGCCCGTCAAAGCGGATCGACCCCGCCTCCGGCTCGACGAATCGGCTGACAGCATTCAGCAGCGTCGTCTTCCCCGCCCCGTTGGGTCCGATCAGCCCGACGATCTGCCCCTCGGGCACGTCGAATCCGACCCGGTCCAACGCCAGCAGTCCGCCGAAGCGCACGGTCAGGTCGCGGATCTCAAGGCGCGGCATGACCGACCTCCTCGCGCGTCTCGCCCGAAGGCCGGGCGGGAATTAGGCGCCGGAGCCCGGGCAGGCTGCCCGGCACCCTCCAGAGCCCGCCAGGCAGGAAGATGACCATCAGCACCAGGGCGAGCCCGTAGACGACCTGGCGGAGATCCCGCACGGCCCCCAGCGCCTGGAAACCCACGGTCAGGACCAGGGCGCCCACGATCGAGCCCGGGATCGAGGCCAGGCCGCCGATCACGATCACGCTGAGGAGAAAGATCGAGATAGACAGGTTGAAGTCGAACGGGCTGATGAACCCGACCACGTGGCCGTAGAGCGATCCTGCGATCCCCGCGTAGAAGGCGCTGATAGCGAACGCGAGGGTCTTATAGCGTGACAGGCTGATCCCCGAAGCCTGGGCCGCGGGTTCGCTGTCGCGCAGGGCCACAAAGGCACGGCCGACCGGGCCGCGCAGGAGGTTGGCCGCCAGCATCGCCATCCCCACCAGGACAGCCACTGCCAGGTAGTACAGGGCGGCATCGCCGGTCAGCGTCCAGGGGCCAAACGATGGTGGCGGAGGCTTGATCCCCATGTAGCCGCCGGTCACCGGCTCCCACTTGACCAGGATCTGGGAGACCGCGGTCCCGAATCCCAGGGTGGCAATGGCCAGGTAGGGACCGGAAAGGCGCAACGCCGGCACGCCCAGCAGCCATCCGACGCAGCCGGCAGCCAGGGCAGCAGCCGGCAGAGCGAGCCAGAATGGCCAGCCCAGCCTGATAACCAAGATGGCCGAGAGGTAGGCCCCGATCCCCATGAAGCCAGCATGCCCGATGGAGATCTGTCCGGCATACCCGGTCAACAGATTCAGGCCAATCGTGGCGATGGCCCAGATCGTCCCCAGGGTGAGGATGTAGAGGAAATAGCCTGGAATCAGCACCGGCGCTGTCACCACAGCCGCCGCCGTCGCGGCGGCCAGCCACAGGCGAGCAGAAGGCCACAGCTTCATACGCGTTTTCTCACCGCCTGCCCGAGCAATCCCTGGGGGCGGATGGCGAGCACCAGGACGATCAGCAGGAACGCGAACGTGGCTTTCAACTCAATTGAGATGAAGGCCCCCACCAGATTCTCAAGAATCCCAAGACAGAGGCCGCCGAGAACGGCTCCGGGGAGGCTCGTCAGCCCGCCCAGCACCGCGGCTGCGAATCCCTTGATGAGGAGGTCCACCATGCGGTTGGGTTCGAGGAATAGCGCGGGCGTGGCCAGGACTCCGGCCACCGCTCCGAGCCCGACCCCGATGCCCCAGCTGACGGCGAACACGCGGTTCACAGGGATACCCATCAGCAAGGCCGCTGTGCGGTTGGAGATTGTCGCCCGCATGGCAATCCCCAGCGTGGAGTATCTAAAGAAGAGGTAGAGGACGGCGGCCAGGCCCAGGCTCACGGCAAGGTTTAAGACTTGATCGAGGGGAACCAGAATGTTACCGGCCCGCAACGGCGGGCCGGTAACGGCATAGGGGAAACTCTTCACGTCGTGGCCCCAGACTAGGCCGGCAACGCCGTTGAGGATCAGGGCGAGACCCAGCGTAGCGACAACCAGACCGAGCACGGTGGCCCGCCGGTCGCGCGCCGGCCGCATCACCACGCGCTCGATGAGGACGCCGAGCAGCACGGCGAAGGCCAGCGCGCCGGCAAACGCCAGCATCGTGGGCCAGCCCAGCTGAACGAGCAGCGCGTACGCTACGAACGTGCTGATCATGGCCATATCGCCGTGGCCGAAGTTCACGATGTCAGTGGTCTTGTAGATGAGCGCCAGCCCCAGCGCCATCAGGCCGTACAGCGCGCCCGCGCTCACACCGCCTGCGAGGAGATCTACAAGGAGGCGCATCAAACCCGTTCACCTAGTACGTGGACGGGCAGGATCTCGACCATGAAAGCAAGCGCCTCGTTGAGCCGGCTGAACGATACCTCGCGGCCCGACTGGACGTGACGGATGGTGCCGTACCAGGAGGACGCAGACGCGCCCGGCGAGGTCCCTTCGACGAAACGGATGACGAAAGACGTGACGCGCCTCGGTCCGCCCCCAGGAGGTCGGCGACCGGCCCGACGGGAAGCCATAACGCACCTAGCGTACTACGGCGCCGCTTCAGCGTCGTTACGCAGCCGCTACAGGGAACGGGTTGCCTGGCCTGGCAGGGCGCTAGACGCGTCCCGTTGTCGGGCGATGGCGTCGCGCAGCGCCACGGTGCGTGGGGAAGGCATCACCCCAAGGTCCTGGGCGAGGCGGGTGGCGCATCGCTGATAGATGCGCATGGCCAGGGCGCGGTTCCCCTGCTCCGCGTGACAGCGCATCAGGAGGTAGTACGCATCCTCCCAGCATGGATCTCGTTCCAGGATCTGCTGGCACAGGTGGACGGCTTCGTCGTAGCGCCGCCGGTCCGTAAGGAATTCCGCCACCCGGACCCCTGCCGACAGGTAGAGTGACAGCAGCCGCTCCCGTTCGTCGGCCGCCCAGTCCTCATAGGCGCAGTCGGCCAGGAAGTCGCCCTGATAGAGTCGGAGGGCCCTGCGGTACTCTTCGAGAGCTGCATCCGGGTCACGGGCCTCCATGCCCCGGGCCCGCTCGACGAGCCGCGTGAACTCGTCCGCGTCGACTCGGAGGTCGATCTCTGGATTGAGCCATAGAGCCTTCCCGTCGGACAGCACAGCCGAGGATAGATCGTCTCCGGGCCGGTCTGGCTGCTCCAGGCGCAGGACGCGCTTCGCGGCCGCGAGTGTGACTCTCAGCCGGGCCGAGGCTTCCCTGGGCGTAGCCTCTGGCCACAGGGCGGCGGCCGCCTGCTCCCGCCGGACCCGCCGGCCCTTGTGGCACAGCAGGATCTGGAAGAGGCGCAGCGCCTTCTCCCGGCCCCAGGCCGACCTGGGGATCTCGCGGTCGCCCAGCCAGATGCGGAACTCTCCCAGCGCTTGTACGTGGATAGACGAAGCCCTTGGTACCCGTCCTTCAGAGAGCCGGACCCACCAGGGACGTCGCTCCGGGGTTCCCGTTGCCTCCGGGTGCCGCTCAACCAGCTTCTGCAGCAGGCGTGCGGCGTAGTTGTTCTCCACACCCCGCTCCCGCGCCCGCCGTAGCACTTCCAATCCCTCGCGCAGAGGATTTGGACCGAGCAGCGTCTGCTCCAGGAAGAGGAACTCGTAGCCCTGTGCCGCTGACGCCGCGAGGATCCGCGCGCAGGCATCGTCGAAGCGTGACCAGTCGGGATGGCGGCAGGCCAGAACCGCCTGCCAGAGGGCTGCCACCGCAGGACCGAAGAAGTCGCCACAGCTACGGCCGATCGTTTCTGCCTCGGTCAGCCAGGCCGCGGCCTCCGCGTGGCCGCAGGTCACGGCAGCGCCGCCGAGGGCGAGCCGGACAATCCCTGCCAGGTAGGCGTCGCCGGCGTCGGCGAGGATGGCCAGGGCGGCGTGGGCATCCCGTTCTGCCAAGGCGAAGTCGCCCAGCCGACATCCGGCGATGGTGCGACCCATCAGCGACTCGACCTTGAACCGCTCGACGCCGATGCGCTCAGCCACCTCCAGCGAGCGCCGGTAGCAGTCCAGCGCGCGTCCGATGTCGGCATCAGGGCCTGCCAGCCAGGCGTGGCCGAGGCGGGAGAGCGCCACGCACTCGACGATCGGGGACCGGAGCTCGCGCCCCACCTGTAATCCCCACTCGGCATAGCGACGCGCAGCCTCGCCGTCCCCGCACAGTGCGCACACCCACGCCAGGAGTACGGCGGGCTCTCTGTGCGAGCGCGGCATGCGGGGCTGGCCCACCCCCCATGGATCATCGCGCAGATCGCGTTCGAGAACCTCCCGAGCCGCCTCCAGCCGGCCTGTCCGGACGGTATGGCGGATCTCGATACCGGTCGGCACCGGGCACTCGCCGTATCTCTTTATCGCCCCCAGCAACCGTGCCGCCTGTGGGAGCCGGCCCTGGTTGATCCGGTTCTCAGCCAAGAGGCTCAACAGAAGCGGCTTCATGTCAGGAGCTGCCCGCCTGACCAGCCGGCGAGCCTCCTGCAGCAGCGGCTCGGCCCGCACCGGCTGGACGGTGTCGAGATACACAAGGGCATGCCCCTGCCGTGCCCGCGCCTGTGCCACAGGATCCCCCGACGCCTGCGCCGCCCTGTAAGCCGCTTCGTAGTGAGAGACAGCCTCCTGGTAGCGGCTGGTGAGCCGGTAGGCGTCACCGCGGCTGATTCCCAGTTCCGGGTAGCCCGCCAGCACCGACTCCGGCAGGCGGTCAAGCCACGACGCCAGAGTTTCGTACCGGCCGGCCTGAATCATACCTGAGGCGATGCTGGCCAGCAGCTCGGCAGCCGCACCATGCTCTCCGGCCTGCAGGAGGTGGTGGATGGCCTCGTCACGTTCTCCCCGCCGCCGGTAGAACGCGGCGGCGCGGCGATGGAGCACGCCTCTCTGTTCCTCACCCACACTCCTGATCAGGAAATCCTGGAACAGGTGATGGTAGCGGTAGCTCCCGTTGCCGAGGTGGATCACGAACAGGGAGTGGTCGTCCAGATATTGAAGCGTCGAGGCACTGTCGGGACGGCCCAGGACCTCGTCACAGACCTCCGCATCGAGCCGCCTGAGCACCGACGTCCCGACCAGGAAGTCCCGAATCTCGGTCGGCTGACCCATCAGGACGTCTTCGGCGAGGTAGACGAACAGACCGGGCAGCGAGTCGGGGAGCCGCCCCAGCAGCCGGTCCACTCCCCTAGCGCCCGTGCGCTGAAGATGCTGGCAAACCATCAGCAGCGCAATCGCCCATCCCTCGGTCTCGGCAACCAGCGCCTGGGCGTGCTCCGCCGACAGCCTGATGCTGACGCGGCGATCAATCAGCTCGGCGACCTCGTCGGGCGTGAAGGCCAGATCGTCCCGACCAATCTCCAGGACATCGCCTCGGGCCCTCCACCGGGCCAGGCGCGACAGACGAGGGCTGTGGCGGGTGACCAGCACCACGTGCAGGCTGGGCGGCATGTGCTCGATCAGGCGCTCCACGATGGCCTGCACCTGCGGCCGGTCCACCAGATGGTAGTCATCTAAGACAAACACGGTGTCTTGTTCCAGATGATCCAGGAGGTCGTTGACCAGAGCGTCCACAGCCGGCGCCCACAGTTTCGCTGCGCCGCCCTCCTGCTCGAGCAGCGACAGCGCCGTCCGCCCGCACGCGGGGAGCCTGGCGCGGAACGCCGCGATGAGATGGAGGAGAAAGAGCAGCGGGTCCGCGTCGGCTTCGGAGAGGCTGTACCAGAAGTACGGCCTGGGCGAAGCGCACAGATGAACCGCCACAGCCGTGCTCTTTCCGTAGCCGGCGTCGGCCTTAATCACCGTCAGTGGGACGTCCAGCATGCGACGCAGACGGTCAGCAAGCGCTGGCCGCGCAATGAGATCACCCCGCACCCGCGGGGGGATCAGCCTGGTCCGAACAACCAGGTCGCTGGCCCGCATATGGCGTGCTCGATCTGCCTCCCCTCTGCTGGTCCGGTAGGACGGGAAGCCTGTGCGCGCGTGGTTTTCTCCGAGGAGAACCGTCCTCCCTCCGCCTCCAGGTGCCTGCAGCACTTTCGCCATCTGGCGCGGGGTGGGGATGAACTGTCACAACTAGCCGGGCAGGAGTGAAGCGGCTGTCTGGGAGCTCGGCAAGTCCGCACCGTCCTGCTCTTCGGCGGCGAGAGAGCCAGCGCCGACTACAGTGGGCCCCAGGTAGACGTCCTGGTGATCCAGCCCTGGATTTAGGACACCGTGCTCTCCCCGCCCTCCCAGGCTCCCACAGGGGTGTGAGGGAAGGCACGCCGGTGGGTGCGGAGATGCCATCGAGCTAGGTTCGCAGGACCGCAGCGCGGTAATGGCCGCACCAACCAGATAAGGTCCTCGCCTTACTATCCGCGCCCTAGATGGATAAGGTCTTTTTACTGTCTACGCCCTAAACGGATCAGCTCCCCGTCCGATATACCGTCATCCCAACGGGCTATAGTCTACCAAAGGAGCAAGTTGCGTGCAGACGGGGTGAACGCGTGAGGATCTCGCGACGGACTTTCGTAAAGGGGGCGGCTGCGGCCGGTGGGGCGGCCGTAGCCGGGCGAGTCATCCCCCGCGGTATGGAGACGCTGGTGGCCGCCCGGCAGATCTCAGCCCCGGCGGTCACCGAGGAGTGGGTACCCACCACCTGCTGGATCGGCAAGCAGGACTGCGGGATACTGGCCCGCCGCATCAACGGGCGGATCGCGAAGCTGGAGGGCCATCCCGGGAACCCGCTCAACCGCGGCACCCTCTGCCCCAAAGGCGTGGCCCAGATCATCGCCGTCTACGACCCCCACCGGGTCAAGGCCCCCCTCATCCGCACCAACGAAAAAGGGGTCTCCGGGCGCTGGCGGCAGGCCACCTGGGACGAGGCTCTGGACCTGGTGGCCCGCCGCATCCGGGAGGTGCGGGCCAAGGACCCGAAGCTCCTCGTCTGGCAGAAGGGACGGAGCAAGGGCAAGGCGTTCTACGACGAGGCCTTCGTCAAGGCCTCGGGCGCCACCAAGCTGCACCATGGCGCCTTCTGCTCCGACGCCGGGTATCGCGCCTGCGAGTACACCGTGGGGATGTCCGGCGTGCTGCACCCCGACTTCCGGCACACCCGCTATCTGCTGGCCTGGGGCTGGAACGCCACCAACGCAGGCGGGAACCAGCTCTGCTGGATCACCTGGCCCCAGCAACTGGTGGCGGCGCGGGAGCGGGGACTGAAGGTGGTGGCGATCGACCCGCGGCTGCGCGGCGCCGGCCCCTTTGCCGACGAGTGGCTGCCCATCCGGCCGGGGACGGACCTGGCCCTGGCCCTGGCCCTCTGCCACGAGCTGGTCCGCCAGGGGACCATCGACCGCGACTACCTGACCCGGCACACCAACGCCCCGTTCCTGGTGCAGGAGGACGGTTTCTTCCTGCGGGTCGACGGCAAGGAGCAGGTCTGGGACGGCGCGCGGCACGCCCCCCGTCCCGCCGACGCGCCCGGGGTCACCCCGGCCCTGGAGGGGGAGTTCACCGTGGGGAGGCGGAAGGTGCGGACGGCCTTTCAGGTGTTCCGGGAGCACCTGGCCGCGTACACCCCGGAGTGGGCGGCCGAGGTCTGCGGCATTCCCGCCGAGACGATCAGCCGCGTGGCCCGTGAGCTGGGAGAAGAGGCGCGCATCGGCAGCAGCACCGTCGTCGACGGCGTCACCCTCCCCTACCGTCCCGTGGCCATCATGGCCTACCACGTCTCCCAGCAGGAGCTGGGCTTCCAGGCCGTGCGGGCCATGCTGCTGGTGATGATGCTGCTGGGGGCGGTGGGCGCTGTAGGCGGGCAGCGGGTGGATGTGGGCGGGTGGAGCGTCCACGAGAACTTCGAGAAGCTGGAGCACATCGAGATCAAAGACCCTCCCTACAACATCTACCTGAAGGACAGCAAGTACTTCCCCATCAACAGCAACAACTCGTCGATGGTGGCCAGGGTGATGCTCAACCCGGAGAAGTACGGGGTGAAGGATCGACCGGAAGTGCTCATCGTGCACATGAGCAATCCACTGGTGGCCTTTGCCTCGCAGCCCGACCTCATGGAATCCTACAAGAAGTTCAAGTTCGTGGCGGTCATCGACCCCTTGCTCTCGGAGACGGCCGACTACTTCGCCGACGTGGTGCTTCCGGCGGCCACCATCGAGAAGTACGAAGGTCCCAGCAAGGCCAGCGACCAGTACACAGACGGAGTCGCCCTGCGCATCCCTCCCATGAAGCCCCTCTTCCAGACACGGGGAGACATCGACATCTACCTGGACCTCTGTGAAAAGGCCGGCATCCTCTATGGGAAGGGCGGCTATCTGGACCACCTCAACCAGGCCCTCAAGCTCAAACCACCCTACCTCCTGCCTCTGGACCGCAAGCCCACCACACGCAGCATCTTCGACCGGTGGGCCCGCTCGGAGGGAATCAGCGACGGCGTGGCCTACTTCGAGAAGCACGGGGTGAAGGTGAAAGGCCCCATCCCTCCCGCTAAGGCGTACGGCTACGCCACCAGCCCGCCTTTCGGCGGGGTGCGCCACCGCCTCTACGGGGAGGCCCTGCTGCGCTACCGCCAGGAGATGCGCCAGCGCGGTGTCGCGCCCCTCTACTGGCAGGACTACACCCCGCTGCCCACCTGGCGCCGCCCCACCATGGAGGAATCTCCCGCCCGCTACGACCTCTACCTGATCAGCTACAAGATGATCGAGTTCAAGCAGTCGCGCAGCAGCTTCATCCCCCTGCTGGCGGAGCTGGCCCCCAGGCAGCGCCTGGACATCAACCCGCGGACGGCCCGGCAGCGGGGGATCCGCAACGGCGAGGAGGTCTGGGTGGAGTCGCACAACGCCCTCACCGGGGAGACGCGCCGGGTGAGGGTGCCGGTGCACTACACCGAGGCTATCCGCCCGGACACGGTGGGCCTGCCGCACCACTACGGGCTGTGGAGCCATCCCTGGGCCAAGGGTCAGGGCCCCACGGCCAATGCCCTCTTCTTCACCGGCGAGGGCTACGTGGCCAACACCGCGGACCAGTCGTTCCATGTGAAGGTCCGGGTGTACAAAGGGGAGGAAGGGTAGTGGCGCGCTACGCCATGGTCATCGACCTGGAGCGCTGCACCGGGTGCCGCGCCTGCATGGAAGCCTGCAAGGTGGAGAACAATACCCCGCAGGCCAATTTCTGGATGTACGTCTTCCGCTTTGAAGAGGGGGAGTACCCCAACACTCGCGTCTGGTTCATGCCCCGACCGTGCATGCACTGCGACAACGCCCCCTGCGTCAAGGTCTGCCCTGTGGGGGCGCGCTACAAGCGGCTGGACGGGCTGGTGGCCACCGACTTCGACCGCTGCATCGGCTGCCGCTACTGTGAGGTGGCCTGCCCCTACGGGGTGAACTACTTCAACTGGAAGAAGCCGGAACGTAATCACTACATTGACTGGACGGACCGGGAGGCGGCCGCGCTGAACCCGGTGACCAACGGCGCGGTCCCTCCCTACAAGAACCCCGACCTGGAGAAGCCCTACGGGCCGGAGCGGCGGCGTATCGCCGGCGGCGGGCACCTCAAGGGCGTCATCGAGAAGTGCACCTTCTGCGTGCACCGGGTGGAGCGGGGCCAGCAGCCGGCCTGCGTGGCCAACTGCCCGCTCTTTGCCCTGCACTTCGGGGACCTGGACGACCCCGGCAGCAGGGTCTCCCAGTTGCTGCGCCGCCGGCCGCACTTCCGCCTCCTGGAGGAAGCGGGGACACAGCCGCGGGTGTACTACCTGGGCGGCAAGCCGCCCGGCGAGGAGAGCCGGCAGATCGAGGCCGTGCGGGCGAGGGTGTAGCCATGGTGACACGGGCGCAGCCGATTCCATACGGGGTGGGCCGCTTCTCCCCGGCGGCGGCACTGGTGGTCCTGCTGCTGCTGGCGGTGGTCGCTGCCGGGTTGTACGCCCTCTACACCCAGCTCACCGAGGGGTTGGTGGTGACCGGTCTGCGCGACATCGGCACCATGGGCGGCTCCGCCTGGGGCCTGTACATAGCCTTCGACGTCTATTTCGTGGGGGTCAGCTTTGCCGGGATCACCACCGCCGCGCTGGTACGCATCCTCAACCTGCAACACCTGCGGGCGGTCTCCCGCATGGCCGAGCTGCTCACCATCGTTTCGCTGATCCTGGCCGCCTTCAGCGTCCTTCCCGACCTGGGCCAGCCCCTGCGCGGCATCGTCTACCTGTTCAAGTACGCCCGCCCACAGTCGCCGTTCTTCGGCACCTTCACCATGGTCATCGCCGGCTACCTCTTTGCCAGCCTGGTGTACTTCTTCCTGGACGGGCGGCGGGACGCCGCCATCTGCGCGCAGCGGCCAGGACGGCTGCAGTGGTTCTACCGCCTCTGGGCGTCGGGGTACCGGGGGACGGCAGAGGAGCGGGAGCGACACGCCCGGGCCAGCTTCTGGCTCTCCCTGGCCATCCTCCCCCTGCTGGTGATCGCCCACTCCACGCTGGGGTTTGTCTTCGGGCTGCAGGTGGGGCGGCCAGGGTGGTTCAGCGCCCTGCAGGCGCCGGCCTTCGTCATCCTGGCGGGGGTATCGGGAGTGGGGCTGCTCATCGTCATCGCCGCCGTGGTGCGGCGGGTGCTGGATGCGCAGGACCGTCTCACCCCTGAGGTCTTCCGCTGGCTGGGCAACATGCTCATGGTGCTCATCGCCGCCTACCTCTACTTCATGGTCGTCGACTGGTTGACCGCCACCTACGCCGCGCCCAGCCACGAGGCCCGCACCTCCCGGGCCATCTTCTTCGGCCGGTATGCCCATATCTACTGGACCTCAGTGGTCGCCCTGGTGGTCGCCTTCGTCGTACAGTTCCGGCAGTTCATGCGGCAGCGCTATGAACTCTGGCGCATCGTTCTAAGCGGCGTGCTGGCCAACGTGGCCGCGGTGGGCAAACGGCTGCTCATCGTGGTCCCCTCGCAGACGCACGGCACCCTGCTGCCGTACCCGCCGGGGAGGTACAGCCCAACCTGGGTGGAGTATGGTATCGTTGCTGGGTTGTTTGGCCTGGGCACCTTGATGTACATGGTGGTTTCGAAGATCTTCCCCATCATCGAGCTCCCGGAGGAGGGAGTGGAGGGGTAAGCCATGCGGGCATTACTCACACGGTTGACGGTGCTCGCGGGGGTAGCGTTCGCGGTCACCAGCTTTGCGCTGGGACTGCGCCTGCCCATCCCGGGGGTTCCTCAGCTCGCCGCCACGCCGGCGGGACTGCCTGCGGAGATTCCTTACCTACCGGCCTTCTTCATCCTGGGAATCATGCTGATGTTCCTCTCGGCGGTGGTGTATGAACTCCTCCCCGGCAACCGCAACGCCTCGCCACCAGTCCGCCCCCGGCCGCGCTGACGGCGGGAGGAGCCGGGGGAATCCTCTGATTTCCCTACCCGCGCTGGCCCGCTGGCGCGGCGAGTGCTACCAACTGTTGGGGTGTGGCTTTCTCTTCCCCACGCCCGAGCGCCTGGAAAGGATGACCAAGGCTGCCCTCCGCCAGGAGCGGGCCGGCCAGGCCTTCGCCGGCCTGGCCATCTACCCCCGTTGGCGGTCACTCCTGCGGATGGTGCGGCAGGCCGGAGGGCAGGCCGACGCGCTGCAGGCGGATTTCAGCCGGTTGTTCGTCGCCGGCCGCGATGGTTGCGCTCCGAACGAGTCCCATCAGCTCGCCCTCGAGCCTGCGGAGGCCACGGTTCTGAATGCGGCCCTGGAGCGGGAGTACGCCGACGAGGGGGTCACGTTGCACCCTGCGGCCGGGGAGCTGCCGGACCATGCCGCGGTGGAGATGGAGTTTGTGGCGTTCCTGTGCGACAGGGAGCGCGCGGCCTGGAGGAACCGGCATGGAGCGGAAGGGAGGCGTCTCCTGCTGCGCCAGCGGCAGTTCCTCCGGCAGCACCTGGGGCGGTGGATTGCGCGGTTTGCCCGGGAGGTGCGGCGGGCGGACTCCCGGGGATGGTACGGCGAGGTGGCCGGGGCGGCTGCTGCCTTCATCCACCACGACCAGGATCTCGTGGACCTTCTGGTCAGATGGACTGAGGAATCCGATGGCAGCGGGGTAGGGACGGGATGAACCGGCCCGCCGGGGAAGGCAACGGGCACCCGCCGGCGGCGGTCCTGCTGTGCGCGCACCTTGACGGTGTCGGAAGCGGGCTTGACGTGCGCGTGGTGCGGGGGACCCTGGAGGAGACCCTGCCGGCCGTGCACGTGCGCACCCTCGATGAAGTCTGCCGCCAGCCCCGGAGGATCAGCGCCGCCGTCCGCGCCACCGGAGCAGTCAGGCTGGTCCTGGGCCTCTGCCGGCACGGCTATGCGGCAGCGGAGCTTCAGGCCCAGGTACGGAAGGCCGGCCTCGACCCTCTGGGGGTTGAGGTGGTGGACCTGGGGGCCTACGCTGCCTGGGTGCACTCCCGCCAGGAGGCGACGCAGAAGGCCCGGGTCCTCCTGGCTGCGGGGATAGCCCGGGCGCGGGCATTCACCGAAAGCCGTCCCCAGAACCTGAAACCGCTCCTGCCGGGGGCGGTGAGCCGGCGTGGCCTCCTCAGCCTTTCACTTCTGGAGTACCAGGCGGTTCCGGCCGTCGCGGTGGAGCGCTGCCACGCCGAAGAGGGCTGTCGGGAGTGCCTGGGCACCTGCCCGCACCAGGCATTCCGCCTGGAGGACGGTGAGATCCGACTGAATAAGTCGCGCTGCACCTCCTGCGGGACCTGCGTAACCGCCTGCCCCCACGGGGCCATGGACCTGCCCGGCTGGACGGCCGGACAGGTGGAAGCGTACCTGGGCGCGCTCCTTTGCGCTCCTCCTGAAGAGCTGGCCCCCCGGGCCGTCCTGGTTGTTTGCAGGCACGGGGCCGCCGCACTGAAGTCATTGGCCGCTTCAGGGGCATCCTATCCGGTGAACTGGTTTCCCCTGGAGGTCCCCTCGCTGGGGATGGTGCCGCCCACATGGCTGCTGGCCCTTCTGAACCTGGGGGCGGCGGGGGTGGGAGTTGTCTCCTGCCCCCAGGCATGTGGAGCCACCTCTTTGGCCCAGATCGAGAGGCGGGTGGACTTCTGCCGGGAGGTCCTCAAGCAGGCAGGAGAACATCCGGGACGGGTCGCGCTTCTCCCGGCTAGGCCCTCCGCCCTGCTGGAGACCCTGCGGACCGCGCCCAAGGAGTTCATCCCCGTGTCGGTCCAGGCTCCCCCGGTGGTTCCCGCCATGGCTAGCCCCTTCGCCTACCCTTCCCGCGGCCGCGTGCTGACAGCCCTGGGTGAGCGCCTCGGCGCGTCCTCCCTCGTATTGCACCACCCGGCGTCGCCCTTCGGTCTCGTTCAGGTGGGTGCCGGCTGCACGCTGTGCGGCGCGTGCGCGGCGGCGTGCGGCCCGGGGGCTCTACGGCTGGAAGGCGATGGCGAGGCCGCCCTGACCTTTGACCCGACCCTGTGTACCGCCTGCGGGCGGTGCCTGCCGGCCTGTCCCGAGCCAGGTACCCTGATCCTCCACCCCAGAGCCGACCTGCGGATCCTCTCCCGTGGCAGGGTGGCCCTGGCCCGAAGCCACTACGGCCGGTGTGAGGCCTGCGGCGGGCCGATCGCGCCCCAGCCGATGCTGGAGCGGATGGCTGCGCTTCTGGGAGGCGAGAACGCCCGGGGGGCGCACATCATCACCCGGTACTGCTCCGCCTGCCGCGGCCTGGCGCACTGAGCGCCGCGACGAACGTTCGGGTCGGCCAGGGGCGAGTCAGGTCGGAAGAAACCAGCGCCAGCGGCGCGCACCGCCGGGAGAGATCGGATCCGACCCCGAAGGGCCTCGCCCTCTCAATCCAGGCGACCGCAACCGCTGGCTGCTTTACATAACCATCCTGCGATCCGGCCGTCAATCGCCAACAGGTGTTCGCTGATCCTTTCTGAGAAGGTGTTGCCGTCAGCCCGGAAATACACTCGCCGCCCGATTGCCTCCCGCCGGCACTATTCCTACGCTGGCCCTGAGATTCGGCCGTTTTAACGGCCACAACCACTATCGATGCGGCGGACCGAGGGGGTCCACGGTTTGATCGACCTGCAGCCCACGCGCTCACAGTTGCTCCGCATCATCAGGGAGCGCGGCGGGGTGACGCTGCGCGACCTGCAGCAGGCCACGGGCCTCTCCCGGTCTACCCTCCGCCAGCACCTGACCATCCTGCAGCGCGACGGAGCCGTCCGGGAACGCCTGCTGCGGGGTCGGCCGGGACGTCCGCCCATCGTCTACGAGCCCTCCCCGGCTGCCCCGCGGCGTGCCCTGGAGAGCTATGCCGCCATCCTAGGTGCCGTCCTGCGCGTTGTCGGCGGGCAGGGTACGCATCAGGTGCGGCGGATCGCTGAGGCCGCCGCGGTCGAGATCGCCCGACGGCATGCCCACATCGCGACGCTATTGTCCCTGGAGGATCGCATCACCGCGGCCCTGGGAGCCCTACTTGAAGATGCCCGCACGGCGGAGGTCAGGCCTGTGGGGAGGGACTACGAGGTCGTCCTCCGCGATTGTCCCCTGCTGGCTTTGGCTGGGGAGCTCCCTCAGATCTGCGGGATCACCCGCGAGTTGCTGCACAGGCTCACCGGGGCGACGGTGGAGCAGCGCAGGTGGATGCTGCGAGGTGACCCGTGCTGCTCCTTCCTGCTGAAGGCGAAACGGGCCGGCAGGCGCTCCCGCGCCGCGCCGGGGCGGCGAGAGGACGTGAGACCGGATGGCTGGAGGGGCGTCCATGGATGAGAAGAGAAGGGATTCCCCGGCAGCGGAAGGCGAAGCGCCGGGAAACGGTGGCGTCTGCGGCGGCCTGACCCGGCGGGAGTTCCTGGGATCCGCGGGCGCCGCGGTGGGCGGCCTGGCGCTGGCCCAGGCCCTCCCCCTGCGGCTGCTGCAGCCGCTGGCAGCCATCGACAACCCACTGGGCTTCTACCCGGACCGCGAGTGGGAAAAGGTCTACCGCGACCAGTACCGCTACGACGGCAGTTTCACCTTCGTCTGCTCTCCCAACGACACCCACCACTGCCGCCTGCGCGCCTTTGTGCGCAACGGCGTGATCATGCGCATCGAGCAGAACTACGATGTGCAGCGCTACACCGACCTCTACGGAAACAGGGCCACTCCCCACTGGAACCCCCGCGGCTGCCTGAAGGGCTACACCTTCCACCGCCGCGTCTACGGGCCCTACCGGCTGAAGCACCCCCTGGTGCGCCGCGGGTGGAAGGCATGGGCGGACGACGGCTTCCCGGAGCTCACCCCTGCCCTGCGGGGGAAGTACCGTTTCGACAGCCGGGGGACCGATGCGTTCGAGCGGGTCTCCTGGGAGCAGGCCTACGACTACATCGGGAGGGCCTTCATCGCCATCGCCCGGCGCTACAGCGGCCCGGAGGGCGCACGGCGGCTCCAGGCCCAGGGCTACCCGCCGGAGATGGTGGAGGCGATGCACGGGGCGGGGGTGCGCACCTTCAAGTTCCGCGGTGGGATGGGGCTGCTGGGGGTCATAGGCAAGTACGGCCTGTGGCGGGCCGCCAACATGATGGCGCTGCTGGATGCCCACGTGCGCGGGGTGGGTTCCGACCAGGCGCTGGGCGCCCGCAAGTGGAGCAACTACACCTGGCACGGCGACCAGGCTCCGGGGCAGCCCTTCGTCCACGGCCTGCAGGCCTCGGACGTGGATTTCAACGAGCTGCGCCACGCCCGTCTGCACATCCAGGTGGGCAAGAACCTCATCGAGAACAAGATGCCGGAGTCCCACTTCTTCAATGAGCTGATGGAGCGCGGCGCGCGCATCGTCGTCATCACCCCCGAGTACAGCCCGCCCGCGGTCAAGGCCGACTACTGGATGCCTGTCCGCCCGCAGACCGACGCCGCGCTCTTCCTGGGCATCACCCGGCTCATGATGGACAACCGCTGGTATGACGAAACCTTCGTCAAGCGGTTCACGGACTTCCCCCTGCTCATCCGGCAAGACACCCTGAAGCGGCTGCGCGCCGCCGAGGTCTTCCCCGACTACCGCCCCGGGCTGGACCCGCAGGGTCCCAGCTTTACGCGGCAGAACCTGCGGCCGGACCAGTACGCGCAGCTGGGCGACTTCGTCATCTTCGACCGCAGGACCAGGCGGCTGCAGCCGCTCACCCGCGACCAGGTGGGCGAGCGCATGGCCCGGGCGGGCCTGGACCCCGACCTGGCCTGGCGCGGCCGGGTGAAGCTGGTAGACGGCCGGGAGGTGGAGTGCCTCACCCTGTGGCAGGCCTACCGCGACCACCTGCGCGATTACGACCTGGACACCGTGGTCGAGATCACCCAGACCCCTAGGGAGATGATCCGCCGCCTGGCGCGGGACATGGCCACCATCAAGCCGGTGGCCATTCACATCGGCGAGGGGATCAACCACTGGTTCCACGCCACCCTGGCCAACCGCGCCTTCTACCTGCCGCTGATGCTCACCGGGAATATCGGCGTCCCCGGCGCAGGCTGTCACACCTGGGCCGGCAACTACAAGGCCGGCATCTTTCAGGGCTCCCCCTGGACGGGTCCGGGGATCACGGGGTGGCTCTTCGAGGACCCCTTCAACCCAGCATTGGATCCGACCACGCCCGGGCGGCAGATCAAGGTGAAGAAGTACCTCAAGGACGAGGAGCCGGCCTACTGGGACCACGGGGACGTGCCGTTGATCGTGGAGACCCCCAAGGCGGGGCGCAAGGTCTTCACCGGCCAAACCCACATGCCCACGCCCACCAAGGTCATCTGGTACAACAACGTCAACATCCTGAACAACGCCAAGTGGGCCTACGGGGTGATCAAGAACGTCAACCCCCGGGTGGAGCTGATCATCAACCAGGACATCGAGATGACCGCCAGCGCCGAGTACGCAGACATAATCCTGCCGGCCAACTCCTGGGTGGAGTTCCAGACCTACGAGCTGACCGCGTCCTGTTCCAACCCCTTCCTGCAGATCTGGAAGGGGGGCATCAAACCCCTCTACCAGACCAAGGACGACGGTGTGATCATTGCCGAGGTGGCGGCGAAGCTGACGGAGTTGACCGGCGACCGGCGCTTCCGCGACTACTTCAAGTTCTTGCTGGAGCGCCGCCCCGAGGTCTACATCCAGCGCATCCTGGACAGCGCCACCTCCACCGTCGGCTACCGGGTGGGGGACATCCTCGCCGGCCGATACGGTGAGCCCGGCGCAGCCCTCATGCTATTCCGCACCTACCCCCGGGTGCCGTTCTTCGAGCAAATCCACGACAGCGAGCCTTTCTACACCGACACCGGCCGGCTGAACAGCTACTGCGACCTGCCAGAGGCCATCGAGTACGGGGAGAACTTCATCGTACACCGGGAGGGGCCGGAGGCGACGCCCTACCTCCCCAACGTCATCGTCAGCGCTAACCCCCTGGTGCGGCCCAACGACTACGGCATCCCCCTGGATGCGCTGCACTGGGACCAGCGCACGGTGCGCAACGTGAAGATGCCGTGGCGGGAGGTGAAGCGGACCAAGAACCCGCTCTGGGAGCAGGGCTATCGCTTCTACCTGCTCACGCCCAAAACCCGACACCGCGTGCACTCCTCCTGGAGCACCGTGGACTGGAATATGATCTGGGAATCCAACTTCGGCGACCCGTACCGGCTGGACCGGCGCACTCCCGGGGTGGGCGAGCACCAGCTGCACATCAACCCCCAGGCGGCGCGGGACCTGGGGATCAATGACGGGGACTACGTCTATGTGGACGCCTATGCCGCCGACCGGCCCTACATCGGCTGGAAGCCGGACGACCCCTTCTACCGCGTCGCCCGCTGCATGGTGCGGGCGCGTTACAACCCGGCCTATCCCTACAACGTCCTGATGATGAAGCACGGCCCCTTCATGGCCACGGAGAAGTCGGTGCGCGCCCACGAGAGCCGGGCCGACGGGCTGGCCCGCTCCGCGGACACCGGCTACCAGGCCAACCTGCGCTACGGCAGCCAGCAGTCGGTGACCCGCGACTGGCTGATGCCCATGCACCAGACCGACACCCTCTTCCACAAGGCCAAGGGGGCGGTGGCCTTCGTATTCGGGGGCGAGGCGGACAACCATGCGGTGAACACCGTACCCAAGGAGACGCTGGTGAAGATCACCAAGGCGGAGGACGGCGGCATGGGTGGCAGAGGACTGTGGGAGCCGGCCCGCACCGGGTTCTCTCCTGGGCGGGAGAACGAGTTCATGCGCCGCTACCTCTCGGGCGCCCTGGTGGAGGTGAGGCGGCGGTGAGGGCAGTGGCCAAGCCCTTCGCTCCCGACGACCCGCTGGCGCTGGTGGGGGTGGCCCTGCCGCCCTCGGAAGGCGCCCTGGAGGAGATGGCGCGGACGTTTATCCAGGAGTACCTGCTGCAGGGGTGGGACGAGCGCAGGCTGCTGGCCCTCTTCCGCAACCCCTTCTATCGGGCGCCGCACCTGGTCTACCGGGCACGCGGGGAGGAGTACGTCAGGCGGCTGATCGCCGAGGCCCTGGCCGGATGGGGCCAGACGTGTGCGCTGCAGGAGGAGAGTCACCATGCCTGACGTCTACAACTGGCACCTCGGCCGACCCATGTCCTACCGCTTCGCCGAGCGACACCCCCGCTTCCAGTTCGCCGCTGTCTTCAACATCAACCGCTGTATCGGCTGCCAGACCTGCACCATGGCCTGCAAGAGCACCTGGACCTTCAGCCGTGGCCAGGAGTATATGTGGTGGAACAACGTGGAGTCCAAGCCCTACGGCGGCTACCCCCAGTTCTGGGATGTAAAGCTGCTGCAGCTGCTGGAGCAGGCCAACCCCGGCGGCCAGACCTGGGATGCCCGGAAGCGGGACCCCGCCCGCGCCCCCTACGGGACGTACCAGGGGAAGACGGTCTTCGAAGCTGCGCCGGCCGGCGCCGAGGCGCTCGGGTACCTCCCCACAGACGAGGAGTGGCGCGCGCCTAACATCTACGAGGACACCTCCACGTCCTACCCCACCGGACCCGGCACCTTCCACTCCACCGGGGAGCAACTTCCCGAGCACCGCACCTGGTTCTTCCACCTGCAGCGCATCTGCAACCACTGCTCCTACCCCGCCTGCCTGGCCGCCTGCCCGCGCAACGCCATCTACAAGCGGCCGGAGGACGGGATCGTCCTCATCGACCAGAAGCGCTGCCGCGGCTACAAGAAGTGCGTGGAGGCCTGCCCCTACAAGAAGCCCATGTTTAACGCGTACACCCGGGTCAGCGAGAAGTGCATCGGCTGCTACCCCCGGGTGGAGGGGCGGGAGCCCCTCTTTCCCGGCGCGCCGGTGGAGCCGCGCTGCATGGCCGCCTGCGTGGGGAAGATCCGCCTGCAGGGGCTGGTACGCCTCAACCCTGATGGATCCTGGGCGGAGGACCGGCGGAACCCCCTTTACTACCTGGTGCGCGTGGCCCGGGTGGCCCTTCCCCTCTACCCCCAGTTTGGGACCCAGCCCAACGTTTACTACATCCCTCCGCGCTGGGTGCCGCGCGCCTACCTGCGGCAGATGTTCGGGCCGGGCGTCGACGAGGCGGTGGAGACGTACATGGCTCCGCCGCGGGAGCTACTGGCGGTGCTGCAGCTCTTCCGCAGCGCGCAGCGCATCATCTTCAGCTACCGCATCGAGGAGGGGCCGAAGGTCCTGGAGACCCGGATCAACGGCCGGAAGTGGGAGATGTTTAACGACACGGTGATCGGGCTGGACCGGGCCGGCCAGGAGATCGTGCGCCTGTCGGTGCAGGAGCCTGTGTACACACGGCCGCGGCAGCACCTCAACTCCATCTGAAGGACGCGTTGATGGACGCAGGGAGGCCCTTTACGGTTCAGGATGCCGCCGGGCCCGCCGTCGCCCTGGCCCGCAGCGCCGTCTACCGGTTCCTCTCGCTGGCCTTCTTGCCCCCGGCAGAGGAACTGAGTGTGTTGCGGTCGGAAGGAACGGCCCTGCTGCGGGCACTGGATGGCCTGCGCGCCGCGGAGGGCGATGCCACCAGGGGCGGTGTGGTAGCGGGGGATCTGCTGGCCAGCCTTGGGAACACCGACGGGCCGGCTTTGCGCGCGCACTACCACCAAGTCTTCGGCCACCAGGCCTGCGCCGACTGCCCACTCTACGAGACCCCGTATGTGGCCGCGGAGATCTTCCAGCAGGCGCAGCAGCTTGCCGACATTGCCGGGTTCTACCGCGCCTTCGGCCTCGAGGTCGCCGAAGAGGCCGGGGAGCGGTTAGACCACGCCAGCCTGGAGCTGGAGTTCATGGGCGCCCTGGCCTATCGGGAGGCCTACGCCCTGGTCCACCACGGGCCGGCGGAGGTGACCCTGCTGCAGGAGGCGCAGCGGGCCTTCCTCCGCGATCACCTGGCCCGGTGGGTGCCTCTCCTGGCCCGGCTGGTCAGGCGGCGTGCGGAGGGCTTCTACCGGCACCTGGCCGATCTGGCGGAGGCGTGGATCGCCCGGGAGGCGGCGGCATTCGGCATGGCCACCGCTGATGCCACCGGGGTCTCCCTTCCGGGAGCAGGGATGACCCTCCCCACGCAGGATCCGCAGGTCCAGCCTGTGATGTGCACGGGGGAAAGATGCCCCCTGGACGACCTGCCGTAGCGCCGCCCGGCCTGCGCATCCGCTACGATGCCGACCTGCTGGAGGCCGCCGTGGAGGCGGTGCTGCGACACGGCGGCGACCGTACAGCGGGGGAGCGCTACCGCCGTGCCGCGGACCGCATCTACACCAGGTACCCGGACCCCGAGTCGCGCCGGCAGGCATTTGACGCCTTGCACGCCCGCCTCTTCGAGGAGATGGGCTGCGCCCCACCTGTGCGCGCGGCC
>JAVKIA010000027.1 GCA_031459715.1 Armatimonadota bacterium
ACAGTTCGGTCCCTATCCACCGCGGGCGCAGGAGACTTGAGGGGAGCTGCTCCTAGTACGAGAGGACCGGAGTGGACGGACCTCTGGTGTACCGGTTGTCCTGCCAAGGGCACGTGCCGGGTAGCCATGTCCGGACGGGATAAGCGCTGAAAGCATCTAAGCGCGAAGCCCACCCCAAGACGAGGTCTCCCACCGGGTCAACCGGGTAAGTCCCCTGGGAAATGACCAGGTTGATAGGCCGGAGGTGTAAGCGCTGAGAGGCGTTGAGCCTACCGGTACTAATCGGACGAGGGCTTGAGCCCCCTTAGGGGCAGCTCTACGGAGCCTCCTTCGGTGTGTGCTGTTGTCCGGGATCCTGAGGGGATGTGATCGCAACGCCAGTAGTGCGTGAGTCCACCCCTCGGGTCTTGGGCGGGAGCGGACATCTGCTGTTCCCGGGCGGTTCATCCGGGAGTCTCCATCATGGCCCATCAGGCCGCGATGGAGGTGGAGTCTCGGATGTTGGGTGTCGCGTATCGCGCCCGGCCCTGGCCGTACCTGCCTGCGGTACCCAACGTTCGAGCTATGTCTTCCCTGTGCGGATTCCCGGCGGCTATGCCGGAGGGGCCACACCCGTTCCCATTCCGAACACGGCAGTTAAGCCCTCCAGGGCCGATGGTACTGCGGTGGCAACGCCGTGGGAGAGTAGGTCGCCGCCGGGAGAAAGCGTCGGGGGGAGGCAGGGCGCCTCTCCCCGACGCGTTTTCTCATACGGAGCTATCGCCTGTGGTGCGAGGCCATCGTTGGGGTGCCAGTCAATCGTTGCGATGCGAGTCTATATTCCAGGGTGAGGAGGATCTGAGCATCTATGGCTGCTCCTCGTGTGGTGATCCTTGGTGGTGGGTTTGGTGGTCTGGCCGCGGCCACCACGCTGCGCCAGGCGCTGGGTGACCGGGTGGATCTGCTGGTGGTGGACGCGGCGCCGGATTTCATGATGGGCCTGCGTCAGCTCTGGCTCCTGGACGGGCGGGCAACTCGGGCGGAGGGCACCAGGGACCGGCGTACCCTGCCGGAGCGTGCCATCCCCTTCCGCCAGGGGAGGGTGGAGGCCATCGACCCGGAGCGTCGGCGGGTGGCGGTGGACGGCGATTCCCTGGGCTACGACTACCTCATCGTGGCCCTGGGGGCGCAGCCGCGGTCCGACCTGATCCCCGGCGGGGCCGCCGGCGGCTACAATCTCTACCTGCCGGAGGAGGCCGAGGCCCTGGGCCACAGGCTGCGGGACCTGGAGCGCGGACGCATCCTCATCGCCATCGCCGGTTTGCCCTACAAGTGTCCGCCCGCGCCCTACGAGGCTGCGTTCATCATCGAGGCCCTGCTGCGGCGCACGGGACGTCGCCCCGCCGTAGAACTGGAGGTGCTCACACCCCAGGCGATGTCGCTGCCGGTGGCCGGGCCGGCGGTGTGCGCACAGGTGGAGGGGACGCTGGCCGCACGGCGCATCAGTTTCCGTACCCGGGCACAGGTGCAGCGGGTGGAGGCGAGGCGCGTGCTGCTGGCGGACGGCAGCCAGGTGACGGCGGACGTGGTCGTCTACGTGCCCCCGCACCGCCCGTCCCAAGCGATCACGGCCAGCGGCCTGGCGGACGGGGAGTGGATCCGTCCCGATCCGCGGACGCTGGCCACAAAGGCCGAGCGCGTCTTTGCCCTGGGCGACATCACGGAGATCCCCCTTGCCGGCGGACAGGCGCTGCCCAAGGCCGGCGTCTTTGCCGAGCGACAGGGTGAGGTCGTCGCCCGTAACCTGGCCGACCTCCTGGCGGGGCGGGAGCCTGTGGCGCGCTTCGACGGCGCAGGATACTGCTTCATCGAGGTGGGGGACGGCAAGGCCACCACGGTGGACGGCCGGTTCTTCGCCGACCCGCCGGACGTGCGCGTCGCCGACCCCACGGCGGAGTCCCTGGCGGCTAAGGAAGCCTTCGAGCGGGAGCGCCTGCAGCGCTGGTTCGGATAGCCCGGCTGGCGGTGGCGCGTAGCAGTGCGGCGGCCGCCGCGGCGATGGGCAGGGTGAGGAGGAAGGGCCAGCTCAGGCCGCGCACAGCGACGGTGCCTCCCAGGACGGGGCCGAGGAAGAAACCCAGGTCGGCCGCAGCGTTAAGCGCACCCATGGCCGGCACGGCCTCCCCTCGCGGGGTGACGGCGGCCAGGCGCGCGGAGAGGGCCGCCGGGACCGCCGCGCCTACGATGCCTACCAGCCCGTTGAGGACCAGGAGCGCGGCGAAACTGTGCGCCAGGGGGACCGCCGCCATCACCGCGGCGCGCGCCAGGTAGACTGCGGCCAGGGGCCCCAGCGCGGTGCGGCGCTCCAGCGCCCTGCCGGCAGGAAGTTGCGCCGCGGCAAACGCGGCTGAGCCAGCCGCAAAAAGCAGGCCGACCTGCGATGCGTCCAGTCCCTGCGCCGTGGCGTGCAGCGGCAGGAAGGTGGAGAACAACCCGTAGCCGGTAGTGTGCAGGGCGTTAAGCGTCCAGACCGAGAGCACCTCACCCCGCCTTGCCAGCGCGCGCAGGGAGGTTCCCAGGGGGAGGGCGGCATCCCGCTGCGGGCTGACGGCGCCTCCCAGGGCCACGGGCAGCAGGGCCACGGCCGCGGAGAGAACGAGCGGCGCCCGCAGACCGGCAGCGTCGGCCAGCCACCCTCCCATCCAGGGTCCGGCCAGCAGCCCCACACCGAAGTAGAGCCAGAAGGTGGCGAACGCGGGCCCGTGCCGCCCGGGCGGAGCGCTATCGGCTACCTCTGCGAAGAGCACCGGCCACAGCAGCCCGCGAAATGCGCCGAAGAGCAGGCGGGAGAGGTACCACTCCAGCCGGGTGGCGGCCATGGCGAACCACAGCTGAGTTGCCGCCCCGCCCAGCGAGCCCAGCAGGATCGTCCCTCGCCGGCCGATGCGGCGGCTCACCGCCAGGGCCGCCAGCTCGGTGCCGATGATGGACAGCGACATGATCCCCACCAGCACTCCCATTTCCACCGTGGGCAGCCCGCGCGCCTGCAGGTAGAGGGGCAGGACCGGCTGAGCCACCATGATGGTCAGGATCATTGTGGTCGCGGCGAGGCCGAGGAGGTGAATACGTGGGGGCACGTGGTTGAGTGTAGCATGCGGCGACGGCACCCTGCCGCCTAAGAGCGGCGAGGTGCGGGCATAAACGGTGGCGGAAGCCCCCAGTGGCGCCAGCCTCAGGCTTTCCGCCGCAGCCGCCGGCCAGGTCAACGGAGGTGCTCATGGAGATTCACGGGCTCCTGAAGATGGTCATCGAGCGTAATGCCAGCGATCTGCACCTCAAGGTGAAGAATCCCCCTATCCTGCGCATCAACGGCCACCTCATCCCGGTGGACCTGCCTCCCTTCGAACCGGCAGAACTGCAATCGCTCATCGAGTCCATGCTCACCGACGCGCAGCGGGAGACGTTCCGCCAGGAGCTGGAGCTGGACTTCGGCTACAGCGTGCCCGGCCTCTCCCGCTTCCGGGTCAACGTCTTCCGGCAGCGGGGCCACGTGGGCGCGGCCATCCGGGCCATCCCCATGCAGGTGCCCACCATCGCCCAGCTGCACCTGCCGGCGGGTGTGGAGCGCTTCGCCGAGCTGCCACGGGGGATGGTGCTGGTGACGGGGCCCACTGGCAGCGGCAAGTCCACGACCCTGGCCGCCCTGATCAACCACATCAACCAGCACCGATCCTGCCACGTGGTGACCATCGAGGACCCCATCGAGTACCTGCACCACGACCAGAAGAGCATCATCGACCAGCGGGAGGTAGGCAGCGACACCCACTCCTTCGCCCACGCCCTGCGCCACGTGCTGCGGCAGGATCCGGACGTGATCCTCATCGGGGAGATGCGCGACCTGGAGACCATCGCCACAGCCATCACCGCGGCAGAGACCGGGCATCTGGTCTTTGCCACCCTGCATACCCAGAGTGCCGCCCAGGCCGTGGAGCGCATCGTCGACGTCTTCCCGCCGTATCAGCAGGAGCAGGTGCGCATGCAGCTTTCCCTGTCCCTGGAGGGGGTGCTCTCCCAGACGCTGCTGCCGCGGCGCGACGGCCGCGGTCGGGTGGCTGCGGTGGAGGTGCTGCGGCTGACCCCTGCGGTGCGCAACCTCATCCGCGAGGGGAAGACCTTCCAGCTCCCCTCGGCGATTCAGTCCGGCGCGCGAGAAGGGATGCAGACCCTCAACCAGGCCCTGCGCCGGCTGGTGGAGGAGGGGCTGGTCAGCTACGAGGAGGCGGCGGCCCGCGCCACCAACCCTCAGGAGCTAGACCAGCTCCTGGGACGGGGGCGGCCCGCGACGGTGCGCTAGAGCCGATTGACAACCCTTCGCTGCCTGTTAGAATACCCCCGGGCATCCGCCCGTATCTTTTTCATCCCAGCGAGCGCAATCAGGAGCGTGCCAGGTGATCAAGCCTCCCCTTGAGGCCCTGCTCGACCGCGTGGAGAGCAAGTACGCGCTGGTAATCGTCGCCGCCAAGCGGGCGCGGCAGCTGAAAGAAGGCGCCCTGCCCCTGGTCGACGTCGATTCCAGCAACCCAGTGAGTGTGGCGCTGGAGGAGATCGCCGCGGGGAAGATCCGCTACGAGGCGCCGCGCGCTGGCATCAAGTAGTCAGTCCGGCCGGGCCACCCCCAGGTAGAGATCCGAGGTGGGAGCGGCCAGGTCCTCCCACAGGCGGAGGCGCAGCGCCTCCGGGTATACGGTAACGCCGGCCAGGGCGTCGCGGGGGAACCAGCGGGCGCGGGTGACCTCGCATCGCGCAGTGGAGACGTCGCAGAACCCGGTCTCGGCGCCCATGCGCAGCGCCCCGCCGCCGGGCTGCCCCAGGAAGTAGGCCTCGATCCTGTGCTCCCCCAGGTGCGCATCGATAAATTCCCCCAGGTAGAGCAGCCGCTCCGGGACGACGCGGAAACCGGTCTCCTCAGCGGTTTCCCGTACCAGGACTTCCTCCAGCCTCTCCCCCGCCTGCACCGGGCCGCCGGGGAGTACCCAGAACGCCTCCCGGTCGTCGCTCACCAGCAACAGCCGTCCTTCCTGCGCCAGGATAACCCGCGCATTGAGCCGATGGGGCAGGGCCAGGTGTGTGGCGCCCTCCATCCCCAGGTAGGGATCGCGAGCGTTCTGGGGGACCCGGAGGTAGCGGCGGAGGCGGGCCTGGAATCCTGGAGCAGCCAGGGCTGCCGGGAAGAGGCGCAGGGTCCCCAGCTCGCCCGGCGCGACCAGACACCTGCGCCGCGCGCCGCCGCTGGGTCCCCGGTCCACCGTCTCCGCCGCAGCCACCGCGCCGTGCAACCGTCCCAGGAAGGCGCACTGCAGCAGGCGACGCTCCCCCTGGAGGACCTCCCAGACACAGAGGAGGGGCCCCACCTCCACAGGCACGCCCGCCTCCTCCGCGGCTTCGCGCCGCGCGGCGGCGGGCAGCGCCTCCCCGGGGTCGGCATGCCCTCCGGGAAGCACCCAGTAGTCGCGCCCGACCCGCTGCGTCACCAGGATGCGCCCCTGAGCGTCAGCGGCGGCGACGCGCGCGATAACCTCCACCCGTTCGGGCACCCCGAACCTCCCGCCTTTCCGTTCCGTATGATGTCTTAGGGATCATACCACCGGGGAGGTCGCCAGTGCCGCTGGTGCTGCTGTGGATCGTGGTCGCCGCCCTTGTCACCGCCGCGGGCGTACCGTCGGTGCACCAGACTGCCGGCGCTCTGCGTCTGGAGCTGTGGGTGGGCAAGGCCAGCTACGTGGTCGGCGAGCCGGTACAGGCGCACCTGGCCGCGCGCAACGGCGGAAGGACACCCCTGCGCGTGGAGTTCGCATCGGGGCAGCGCTTCGACCTGGTGGTGCGGCAGCGGGGGGTGCTGGTCTGGCGCTGGTCACACGACAGGGCCTTCGTGCAGGTCTTGCAGGAGGTCACACTGCGCCCGGGGCAGGCTTTGACCTTTGAGGCCACCTGGGGCCAGATCGACCTGCAGGGACGCCGCGTCGAGCCGGGGACGTACGAGCTGGTAGGCGTCTTCCTGGGCCGCACCTCCCAGGCGGGGATGCTGGAGACACCCCCGCTGCTCCTGCGCATCACTCCCTGAGGCCCCCTCCCCGCCCGGTGGCCGCCGTTCGCGCCAGCGGTTATAATGAGGCACGTGGCGGCGTAGCTCAGCTGGTCAGAGCACGCGGCTCATACCCGCGGAGTCGGGAGTTCGAGTCTCCCCGCCGCCACCAGGTGGGCCCGGAAGGGGGCTCTTCGATTTTTCTGCGCGACACCACCGACCTCTTGCGGGAGAACGTGGAGGCCACCATCCGCCGCCACCGGCTCCTGACGCCCGGAGACGGAGTGGTGACCGGCGTCTCCGGCGGCGCTGACTCGGTGGCGCTGCTGCTCCTGCTGCGCGAGGTTGGCGCCGTGCTGCACCTGCGCCTGGTCGTGGCGCACCTGAACCACGGGCTGCGTCCCGATGCGGCGACGGACGCCCGCTTCGTCCAGGCGCTGGCCGCGGCGTGGGGGTTGCCGTACGTGGGTGAGACGGCGGATGTGCGCGCCTTTGCCCGGCGGCAGCACCTTTCCCTGGAGGCGGCGGCGCGGGAGGTCCGCTACGCCTTCCTGCAGCGCGTGGCCGCGGCGCACGGGTGCGGGGTGGTGGCGGTGGGGCACACCGCCGACGACCAGGTGGAGACGCTGTTGCTGCGCCTGCTGCGGGGAGGGCGGCCGGGGGGGATGTGGCCCCGGCGGGCGCTGGGTGCCGTGGTTCTGGTACGTCCGTTGCTGGACTGCTGGCGTCGCGACCTGCGAGCGCTGCTTACAGAGCGGGGAATTCCCTGGCGGGAGGATCCGACGAACCTGGACCGGCGTCACCTGCGCAACCGCGTCCGGCACGACTTGCTGCCCGCGCTGGCAGGGTATATCCCAGACGGGCAGAACAAGGTGAAGCACAGTGCAGATCTCCTGGCCGCTGAGGACGCCGCCCTGACGGCGGCGGCCGCGGCCGTGGAGGCCGAGGCACTGGTGCTCGGGGAAGATGGTGTCCGGGTACGTCGTGCGGTGCTGGCGGCGCAGCCGCCGGCCGTGGGGTGGCGGCTGCTCCGTCGCGCCGTGGCCGCATGCGGAGGGAATCTGCGGCAGCTGCGCTTCGTAACCGTGCGGGAGGCGCTACGGCTGGCGGAGGAAGGGAGGGAGGGGCAGCGGCTCAGTCTGCCCCGGGTGGAGCTGGAGGTCCGGGGGGATGACCTGCTGCTGGTCCCCGCGGGGAGCCCGCCCTGGGAAGAGGTGGTCCTGCCCGTAGCGGGGCGGGTGGACGCGAAGCCGTTCGGCCTGATCGTGGAGAGTACGATCCTCCCACGCGAAGCGATGGATCTGGGTGACGGCGCTGCCTACCTGGATGCCGACCGGGTGCGGCTTCCGCTGATGCTGCGGCCGTGGCGTCCGGGCGACCGGTTCACCCCGCTGGGCATGCGAGGGAGGAAGAAGGTGGGGGACTTCCTCACAGACGCCAAGGTGCCGCGCCTGCACCGCCGGCGCCTTCCGGTGCTGGTGGACGGCGCCGGCACCATCCTGTGGCTGGTGGGCTGGCGTCTGGCCGAGGAGGCCCGGGTCACCGGGCAGACCCAGCGCGTGCTGCGTCTGCGCGTGCGCCCCCGGGCGTGAGGAGCCGAGGTGGTTTCCCCCCGGGGGCGGAGCGTGTATAGTCAAACGGGGAGGGTGGCGTGCTGAACCGCTACGTTCGCAACATGATCGTCTGGGCCATCATCATCGCGGTGGTGGTCTACTTCTTCCTGCCGCTCTACCGGCAGCGCACCCCCCGCCAGGAGCTCACCTACAACGTCTTCCTGAAGAGCGTGCAGCAGGGCGAGATCGTCGACGTGACCATCAGCGACGAACGGATCACCGGTCACCTGAAGAACAACCAGGAGTTCATCACCTACGGGCCGGTAACCGAGGAGACCCTCTCCCTGCTGGCGGCCAAGGGGGTGAGCATCAAGTACGAGCCGCGCTCCCGCTCTACCCTCTGGCCAAACCTGCTCACCTCCATGCTGCCCATCCTGCTCATCGTGGGCGTGTGGATGCTCATGCTGCGCCAGGCGCAGTCGGGAAGCAACCAGGCCATGTCCTTCGGCAAGAGCCGGGCCCGCCTGCACACCGAGAACAAGCCCAAGGTCACCTTTGATGACGTGGCCGGGGTGGACGAGGCCAAGGAAGAGCTGGAGGAGATCATCGAGTTCCTCAAGCACCCGAAGAAGTTCCAGGCGCTGGGCGCCAAGATCCCCCGCGGCGTCCTGCTGGTCGGACCGCCGGGCAGCGGCAAGACGCTGCTGGCGAAGGCCATCGCCGGCGAAGCGGGGGTGCCCTTCTTCTCCATTTCCGGTTCGGAGTTCGTGGAGATGTTTGTCGGAGTGGGCGCAAGCAGGGTGCGGGATCTTTTTGACCAGGCCAAGAAGTCGGCGCCCTGCCTGGTCTTCATCGACGAGATCGACGCCGTGGGCCGGCAGCGCGGCGCGGGGCTGGGGGGCGGGCACGACGAGCGGGAGCAGACCCTGAACCAGCTCCTGGTGGAGATGGACGGCTTCGACCCCAACGCCGGGATCATCGTGATCGCCGCCACCAACCGGCCGGACATTCTGGACCCGGCGCTGCTGCGCCCCGGCCGCTTCGACCGGCGGATCGTGGTGGACAACCCGGACACCAAGGGACGCAAGGCCATCCTGGAGGTGCACGTGCGGGGCAAGCCGCTGGGCGAGGACGTGAACCTGGAGGCCCTGGCCAAGCGCACCCCCGGCTTCTCCGGTGCCGACCTGGCCAACATGGTGAATGAGGCGGCGCTGCTGACGGCGCGGCGCAACAAGAAGAAGATCACCATGGCCGAGATGGAGGAGGCCATCGAGCGCGTCATCGCCGGCCCGCAGCGCAAGTCCCGCATCCTCTCCCAGAAGGAGCGGGAGATCGCCGCCTACCACGAGGGGGGGCACGCCCTGCTGGCCAAGTTGCTGCCCAACGCCGACCCGCCGCACAAGGTGACCATCCTGCCGCGGGGCATGGCCCTGGGGTACGTCATCTCTGCCCCGCCCGAGGACAAGTACAACTACACCCGCAGCGAGATCCTGGACCGCATCACTGTGGCCCTGGGCGGGCGGGTGGCCGAGGAGATCGTCTTCGGCGAGGTGACCACGGGAGCGCAGAACGACTTCGAACAGGCCACCGAGCTGGCCCGGCGCATGGTCACCGAGTTCGGCATGAGCGAGAAGCTCGGGCCGCTCACCCTGGGCAAGCGCCACGGCCCCGTCTTCCTGGGGCGCGACCTGGTGGAGAGTCGCAACTACAGCGAGGAGATCGCTTACGAGATCGACAAAGAGATCCGCCGCATCATCGACGAGTGCTACGAGCGGGGACGGACCGTCCTCACCGAGCACCGTGAGCAGCTGGAGCGGGTGGCCAGGGCGCTGCTGGAGCGGGAGAGCCTGGAGGCGGAGGAGCTGGAGCGGGTGCTGCAGGGGCTGCCCGTGGAGCCGCCGGTGGCGCCCCCAGCGGAGGCCCCGCCCGCCGGAGCCGCCGCCGAGCCCAAACCCGGGCGCCCGGAGCCGACGCTGCCGCGGCTCAAGCCAAAGCCCGAGCCTTCGTAACTTTCGCCCGTTCGCCTGGTATTTGACCCTTCCCTGGCCCACTCCCTAGAATGGGCCCGGAAGCTCCGGCAGCAGCTACTGCGGAGGAAGGGGGCGGGTGTATGTCGACGCGCCAGATCGCATATGCGGCGGTGCTGGCGGCATTGTACGTGGTCATCGGGCAGTTCGTCACCCCGTACCTGCGCAACCCCATGGTGCCGGGAGCGATCATCGCCATCAACATGGTGGTCGTGGTCGTCGCCGGCATTCTCTTCGGCCCCACCGCCGGAGCCCTTGTGGGGTTCGTGGGCACACTGATCAACGCGCTGTTCAGTGAGACCGGCAGCCGCGCCTTTGAGTTCGGAGCGGTCATCCCCCATACCCTCATGGGGCTGGCGGCCGGGCTGATCGCCCGGGCCAACCAGCCGCTGGCCGCCTTCGCCATCGTCGTCGGGCACGCCCTGAACATCGCCGTCTTCCTGGCAGCGGGGCTGCTGCCGCTGAGCCAGGTGGCCGTAACCATCTTCTGGAGCGGGCTGCTGGTGGAGACGGTGGTGGACCTGGTGGTCATCTGGATCCTGGTGGCGGCGCTGCGCCCACTGGTCCGCGCCGCCGCGGCCTGAGGCATCCCCGGAGGTGCGACCATGACGGTCACGGTGGAAGCTCCGGAGTATACGCTGCAGCCCGAGGTGGTGGTGGAGCCGCGGCAGACCGCCCTGGTCGTGGTGGACATGCAGAACGACTTCGTCAAGCCGGGCGGCGCCCTGGTGGTGCCCACGGCCGCCGCCACCATTCCCGCGGTGCAGCGCCTGCTGGCCCTGGCCCGGGCGGCAGGGATGAGGGTTTTCTTTACCCAGGACACGCACCAGGAGGGGGACATCGAGTTTCCCATCTGGGGGCCGCACGTCCTGCGGGGGACGTGGGGGTGGCAGATCGTAGACGAACTGGCCCCGCAGCCCGGGGAGCGGGTTCTGGAGAAGCTGCGCTACGACGGCTTCTTCGGCACGCCCCTGGACCACGAGCTGCGCCTGGCGGGTGTCCAAAGCGTGATCATCTGTGGCACCGTGGCCAACATCTGCGTGCTGCACACAGCGGGCAGCGCCGCCCTGCGGGGCTACCGGGTCATCCTGCCCGTGGACGCCATCTCCGCCATCACCCCCTTCGACCTGCAGGTGGCCATTCGTCAGGTCTCCTTCCTCTACCGCGGGGTGATCACCACAAGCGAGGCGATCCGCGCGGGATAACAGCCGCACCGCTGCGGGCGGTGCATCCGGAGGTGGAACGTGGCGCGGGTGCGGGCGGGAGGGCTCTCCCGGAAGACCGGGATCAACCCGGTCCCCATCATCATCTTCATCCTCATCGCCGTGGTGGCCGGCGCCGGGCTGTACGCCTGGGACTACGCCTGGCGGCGGCGACAGGAGGCGGCCACGAAGCCCCCGCCCCCCGACGTGCTGGTGCGAAGCCTCATCGAGAACATCATCGGCCGGCAGGCGGTAAAGGCTGTCGCCCTGGACGCGGCGGCGGGGACGGTGAGCGCCACCTTTGAATCGGCCACCTTCAAGCCCGAGGAGGCGGAGAAGGACCGGCAGCAGTGGGCGCAACGCGCCCGCCAGTTCCTCACGGCCGAGGCCCGTCTGGCCAGCGACGTCATCCTTCAGGTGCCGGAGCCGATTCGGACGCAGGTCCCGGCCATCGGCGCCATCCGCAAGGTCACCCTGACCATCGTCTACCGGGGCGCCACCGTGGCCACGGCGGTGGCGGAGCGGGGCAAGGAGATCCGGGTGACCTTCGTCGACTCCCGCCTGAAGTAGCGATCCCGTGGAGGTGCTGATCGGGGAGCGCCTCACCCTGGAGGACCTGGGGGCGGTGGCCTACACCCGCCGCCCGGTGGCCCTGGCCCCGGCGGCAGGGGAGCGGGTGCTCCGCGCCCGGGCCGTGGTGGAGGAGCTGGCCCGCAGTGGCCGGCCGGTGTACGGCATCACCACCGGCGTGGGCGGCCTGGCGGATGTGCCCATCCCGCCGGAGCAGACGGTCGCGATGCAGGCCAACGTCGTGCGCAGTCACGCGGCGGGGGTGGGGGAGCTCCTGCCCCCGGAGGCGGTGCGGGCCATGATGCTGCTGCGCGCCCACGGCCTGGCCCTGGGCTACTCCGGGGTCCGCCCGGAGACCCTGCACACGCTGATCGCGATGCTCAATGCCGGAATCGTCCCGCTGATACCCTCCCAGGGGTCGGTAGGGGCCAGCGGCGACCTGGCGCCCCTGGCGCACCTGGCCCTGGCGGTGATGGGCGAGGGACAGGTGCTGACCGCGGCAGGTGGGGTGCGGGCTGCGGCCGAGGCGCTGCGGGAGGCAGGACTGCAGCCGGTGGTCCTGGCAGCCAAGGAGGGTGTGGCCCTGATCAACGGCACGCAGATGATGACCGCGCTGGGGGCGCTGGCCCTGCTGCGCGCGGAGGTGGCCGCAAAGACCGCGGACGTGACCGGTGCAATGAGCGCGGAGGCGCTGCTGGCCCTGCCCGCAGCCTTCGACGCCGACCTGCACCGGGTCCGCCCCCAGGAAGGGCAGCAGCGGAGTGCGGCCAACCTGCGGCGGTTGCTGGCGGGGTCGCGACTGACCCGCCCGGCCGACCGGGTGCAGGACGCTTACGCCCTTCGCTGCATGCCCCAGGTGCACGGCGCGGCGCGGGACGGGATCGCCTACGCCCGGCGGGTGGTGGAGACGGAGGTCAACAGCGCCACCGACAACCCCCTGGTCTTCCCCGAAGCGGACAAAGTGGTCTCCGGGGGTAACTTCCACGGGCAGCCGGTGGCGCTGGCCCTGGATGTCCTGGCCATCGCCGTGGCCGCCCTGGGCACCATCGCCGAGCGGCGCATTGATCGGCTGCTCAACCCCCAGTCCAGCGGGCTGCCGCCGTTCTTGGCCCGCGCGGGAGGACTGCATTCCGGACTGATGCTGGCCCAGTATACGGCGGCGGCGCTGGTGGCGGAGAACAAGGTGCTGGCCCACCCCGCCAGTGTGGACTCCATTCCCACCTCCGGCAACCAGGAGGACCATGTGAGCATGGGCAGCATCGCCGCGCGCAAGGCGGCCCGGGTGGTGGAGCACGTGGAACAGGTGGTGGGCATCGAGGCGCTGTGCGCCGCCCAGGCCCTGGAGTTCCGCGGCGCGGAGGAAGCGTCACCGGCCGTGCGTGCCGTCTACCGGGCGGTGCGTCAGGTGATCCCTCCGCTGGAGCGGGACCGGGTCCTGGCCGGCGATCTGGCCCTGGCCCGCGACCTGGTGCGCCAGGGGATACTGCTGCAGGCGGCGGAAGAGGCCGTCGGCCCGCTGGAGTGAGTGGTGCAGGAGCGAAAGGGGGCGATTTGACGGTGAAAGGAGCCAGGATCGTTCGCGCTCCCCGGGGTCCGGCGCTCTCCTGCAAGGGATGGGGGCAGGAGGCCGCCCTGCGGATGCTGATGAACAACCTGGACCCGGAGGTGGCGGAGCGCCCGGAGGAGCTGATCGTCTACGGGGGGACGGGCAAGGCAGCCCGCTCCTGGGAGGCCTTCGACGCGCTGGTGCAGGCGCTGCGGGAGCTGGAGGGGGACGAGACCCTGCTCGTGCAGTCGGGTAAGCCAGTGGCGGTTTTCCGTACCCACGAGTGGGCCCCGCGGGTGGTCATCAGCAACGCCATGCTGGTGCCGGCGTGGGCCACCTGGGAGAAGTTCTGGGAGCTGGAGGCGGCGGGGCTGACCATGTTCGGGCAGATGACCGCCGGATCGTGGATTTACATCGGCACCCAGGGCATCCTGCAGGGAACCTACGAGACCTTCGCCGCAGTGGCGCGGCGGCACTTCGGCGGGTCGCTGCGCGGCCGGGTGGTGCTCACGGCGGGACTGGGAGGCATGGGCGGAGCGCAGCCTCTGGCTGTGACCATGAACGAGGGGGTAGCGCTGGTCGTGGAGGTCGATCCGGCGCGCATCCACCGCCGTCGCAGCACAGGGTGGGTGGATCGGGCCACCGACCGCCTGGATGAGGCGCTGCGCTGGGTGGAGGAGGCGCGCCGCCAGAAGCAGCCTCTCTCGGTGGCCCTGCTGGGCAACGCGGCGGAAACCCACCCCGCGCTGGTCCGGGCGGGGTTCGCCCCCGACGTGGTCACCGACCAGACTTCGGCGCACGACCCGCTGGGCGGCTACATCCCTGCTGGTGTCTCCGCGGAGGAGGCAGTACTGCTGCGGCGGCAGGATCCCGCACGCTACGTGCGCCTGGCCCGGGAGAGCATCGCCCGGCACTGCGCCGCCATGGTGGAGTTCCTGCGCGGCGGCAGCGTGGTCTTCGACTACGGGAACAACCTTCGGGGGCAGGCCAGGGAGGCCGGCTTCACCGACGCCTTCACCTACCCGGGCTTCGTCCAGGCCTACATCCGGCCGCTGTTCTGCCAGGGGCGGGGACCGTTCCGCTGGGTGGCCCTCTCCGGCGAGCCGCAGGACATCTACACCACCGACGGGGTCATCCTCCGACTCTTCCCCGACGACGAAGCGCTGGCCCGCTGGATCCGGATGGCCCGGGAGCGCGTCCCCTTCCAGGGCCTGCCCGCCCGTATCTGCTGGCTGGGCTACGGAGAGCGCGCTGCGGCAGGGCTGGCCTTCAACGAGCTGGTGCGTGAGGGAAAGGTGGGTGCGCCCATCGTCATCGGGCGGGACCACCTGGACGGGGGATCGGTGGCCTCTCCCCACCGGGAGACGGAAGGGATGCGCGACGGCTCGGATGCCATCGCCGACTGGCCCGTCCTCAATGCCCTGGTGAATGCCTGTGCCGGGGCCACCTGGGTGGCCATGCACCACGGGGGTGGGGTGGGGATCGGCTACTCCATCCACGCCGGGCAGGTGGTGGTGGCGGAGGGAACCCCGCTATCCGCCCAGAAACTGGAGCGTGTCCTCACCACCGACCCTGGGACCGCCGTAGTGCGCCACGCCGACGCCGGGTATCCCGAGGCGCTGGCGGCGGCAGCGCGACATGGAATCAAGATGCCGTCGGCCCGCGGTGCGGCGGGGCGGGAGCCCGGTTAGGGGCATGCCCGGAGTCTCTGCGCACTCGCGCCGGGGGTAGGCTAGCGCGTGCCGGCGGCCGGAGGGAGACTGCGTGTTTGCCATCAACTTTTACTCGTCGGTGTTCGGTGAGGCGCTGCGCCAGGGGCGCAAGACCGCCACCATCCGCCTGGGAGACAAGCGGGAGAAGTACCGGGAGGGACAGATCGTGTGGCTGACGGTGGGCAGGCGCTTCGGCACCCGGCGCAAGGTGGCCACGGCCATCATCGACCGCGTGGAGTTCAAGCGCCTCTCCGAGGTCACCCCGCGGGAGATCGAGCGGGACAACCCCGAGCTGCGCCGTCATGAGGAGCTGCTGGACTTCCTGGCCAAGATCTACGGCCGCAAGATCTCCCTGGACGATGAGGTCACGGTGATCCACTTCTCCCGCATCGAAGAGTCGGCGGAAGCCCCCTGCGGCGGCCCGAGCGCCCCGGGGTAGGCTCCCCCCAAGGGATGCGCTCTCCTCCCCGGTCATGTACACTGGCAGGCGGGTGAATTCATGCGCGAGGTGAGACGGAGATGCGTACGTCCTTGGTGATTCTCCTGGTGGTGGCGGCAGGGCTGGCAGCGATCACTCCCCTGCTGGGTGTTCCTGGGCCGGTGGCGCTTGTGGCCACGGAGTTCAAGTGGACGCCCAAGGATGTCACCGCCGCCACCGGGGAGATCACCTTCAACGTGGTCAACAAGGGGACGGTGGAGCACAACTTTGTCATCGAGGACGCCAAGGGCAAGGTCCTGAAGGAAGTGGACGCCATTCTGCCGGGGAAGTCCGTGCAGGTCAGGGTTACGTTGAAGGCGGGTAAGTACGTCATCGTCTGCACCGTGCCCGGGCACCGGGAAGCGGGGATGGTGGGCACGCTCAGCGTCAAGTAGCGCGGCCTGGCTTGGGGAAGCAGAGGAACTCCGGGGGCACCCGTGGGGCCAGATACAGATGATCCGTGGCCTGGTAGAATGGCACGCCGGCGGCGTGGGCGCGGCGGGCCAGCACCGCGAGAACCACGCCGGTCGTGCCATGCCTCTCCAGCAGCCGCGCTGCCTCCTGGGGAGTGAGGCAGAGGTGCACGTGCTGCCGCTGCCGCGGGCGAAGCCCGTCGGCTCGCACCCGCTCCTGGTCGGCCGCAGGGACGGCATAGTACAGCCACTCCGGGGGCCGGACCGCCGGTCCCGGCTGCTGTAGCGTGACGGAGTGGCCGTAGCGCGCCCGGATCAGCCCATCCTCGAGCTGGAAGCGCCGCGCGTCCAGGCGGGCTACCTCGACCACCTCCTCTGCCTGCAGATCCTCCCAGCCGTGTGCCCGCAGGGCCTGCAGCAACTCCTCCAGAGGCACCCGACCCTGCGGGTCCAGCACGAGCCCGACTTCTTCCGGCCGGTGACGGAGGATGAGCGAGAGGAACTTGCTGAGACGGGTGCGCCGTTCCGGACGCATTGCCGCTTAGCCTTCGCGCGATGCGTCAAGGTTCCCGCCGAGGCTGGCGGTTGGGCCCACGCTTGAGCACCCCCAGGGCATAGTGTAGGCTCAACGCGGGTGCGGTGGACATGCCGCTGGGGCCAACGGCAACGGTGGATGCGGCGTGGGCGGGAAGCTAGTCGAGTGCGTGCCCAACATCAGTGAAGGGCGGCGGCCCGAAGTCGTCCAGGCCGTTGTGGATGCTGTGCAGGCAACGGCGGGGGTGCGCTTGCTGGACGTGCAGTCGGACCCCAGCCACAACCGCTCCGTGATCACCTTCGCCGGCCCGCCGCAGGCGGTGGGGGAGGCAGCCTTCGCCCTGTGCGCCCGCGCCGTGGAGCTGATCGACATGAACCTGCACCACGGAGAGCACCCCCGCATCGGCGCGGTGGACGTGGTCCCCTTCGTCCCTATCGCCCACGTGACTATGCCCGAAGCGGTGGAACTGGCGCGGGCCCTGGGGGCACGCCTGTGGGCGGAGCTGCGCCTGCCCGTCTACTTCTACGCCGAGGCGGCCACTGTACCCGGGCGCGTGCGCCTGCCGGACATCCGCAAGGGCGAATATGAGGGGCTGGCGGAGAAGATGGCCGATCCCGCCTGGGCGCCGGACGTGGGTGAGGCCCACCCTCACCCCACCGCCGGGGCGACGGTGGTGGGGGCGCGCCGCCCCCTAATCGCCTACAACATCAACCTGCACACCACGGCGGTGGAGGTGGCCAGGGAGATCGCCCGCGCCGTACGGGAGAGCAGCGGCGGCTTGGTCAATGTGCAGGCCATGGGGGTGGTTGCCGCCAGCGGTCAGGCCCAGGTCTCGCTGAACCTGCTGGACCACACCCACACGCCGCTGGCCCGCGTCTTTGAGCTGGTGCGCCGGGAAGCAGAACGTTTTGGCGTGCAGGTGGCGGAGAGCGAAATCGTGGGCCTGGTGCCGCTGGACGCCCTGGTGGACGTGGCTCGCTACTACCTGCGTCTGCGCCAGTTCCAGCGCGAGCAGATCCTGGACGTCCGCCTGCTGGAGTGATGGCGGCCGACCTCCTGATCGTCCACGCCGGGGAGCTGCTCACCCTGGCCGCAGGCCACCCTGCGGAAGGGCCGCGCAGGGGGAGCGCCCTGGGCCGCCTGGGCCTGATTCGCGACGGAGCCCTGGCCGTCGCCGACGGCCTGATCGTGCAGGTGGGCACCACGGATGAGGTGCGGGACGCGGTGCCCAAGGCGGCGCAGGTGGTGGACGCGGCAGGGCGGGTAGTCCTGCCGGGCTTCGTCGACGCCCACACCCACCTGCTCTTCGGCGGGTGGCGGGCGGAGGAGTTCGAGCTGCGGCTGGGCGGCGCCACCTACCAGGAGATCGCCGCCCGCGGCGGCGGCATTCTGCACACTGTGGCCCAGACGCGGGGAATGACCGAAGAGGCACTGGTGGATGTGGGAATGGCCCGCCTGAGCAGGATGCTGGCCCACGGGACCACCACGGTGGAGGCAAAGAGCGGCTACGGGCTATCCACCGAGTCAGAGCTCACCCTCCTGCGCGCCCTGCACCGAATCGGCGCCCTGCACCACGTCGACGTGGTCCCCACCTTCCTCGGCGCGCACGCCGTTCCCCCCGAGTTCAGCGGCGACGCTGACGGGTACGTGCGCTTGGTGATCGACGAGATGCTGCCAGCGGTGGCGGAGGAGGACCTGGCGGAGTTCTGCGACGTCTTCTGCGAGCGGGGAGCGTTCACCGTGGAGCAGAGCCGCGCCGTCCTGGAGGCGGGAGTGGAGTACGGGTTGGCCCCCAAGATCCACGCCGACGAGCTCTCCAACAGCGGCGGAGCCCGGCTGGCGGCACAGGTGGGCGCCGTCTCGGCGGACCACCTGGAGCATGCCGCGGAGGAGGGGCTGCGAGCCATGGCAGCGGCGGGCGTCATCGCCGTCGTTCTCCCGGGAACCGCCTTCTTCCTGGGACTGCCCGCACCGCCGGTGCGGCGGATGGTCGACCTGGACGTGGCCGTGGCCTTGGGGACGGACTTCAACCCCGGTAGCAGCCCCACCTACTCCATGCAGATGGCAACGGCGCTGGGAGTGCTGCGCCTGGGCCTGGGGCCGGCTGAGGCGGTGGCTGCAGCCACCATCAACGCGGCGCACGCCATCGGCGTGGCGGAGGAGGTGGGCAGCCTGGAGCCGGGAAAGGTGGCGGACGTCGTCATCCTGGACGCCACCGACTATCGCGCCCTGGCCATGCAGTTCGGCGTGAACCTGGTGGACGAGGTCTACAAGCGCGGCCGTCTCGTCTACTCCAGCCGGGCGGGGTTCCTGCAGTCGTGAGACCTCCGCCCCGCCGGCGCCATACGGTTTGGACGGTACGCCCTGACGTGGTGGAACCAGGAAGGCGGTCTCGCCACAGCGGCGCCCGTCCGGCGCCACGAAGGCGCACCGCCCCCGTCCCTCGCCCAGACCGCCCGCCGCGAGGACATATGATGGTACCCGATGCAGGCACCTTCTGACCGGAGCCCAGGTGCAGAAGCCGTGCGCACACGGACCCGCCTGGTGGGCAGCACACTGCTGCGGGTGGACCGGCTGGGGTCGACCAACGACCTGCTGCGCTCACTGGCTCAGCAGGGGGCGTCGGAGGGGACGGCCGTGGTGGCCCGCGAGCAGACCGCCGGGCGGGGCCGGATGGGCCGGAGCTGGGCGTCGCCGCCGGGAGGCCTGTGGCTTTCCGTCCTCCTGCGTCCTCCCCGACCCGCAGACCTCAGGCTGGCGCTGGCGGCGGCGGTGGGAGCCGCGGAGGGGGTGCGGGGCGCAAGCGGCGCGCCTGTCGGGCTGAAGTGGCCCAACGACCTGGTGCTGCAGAGGCGGAAGGTGGGCGGGGTCCTCGTGGAAGCGATCCCGCCCTGGGCCGTGGTGGGCATCGGGGTTAACGTCAACCTGGACCGGGCGCTGCTGCCACCAGACGTCCGCAAGTCGGCGGTCTCCCTGGCGGAGGTCGTAGGTCACATGGTGGACCTGGACGCGGTGCTGGACGGCGTCCTCGCCGGCCTTGACCACGCCTACGATGCTCTGCGCCACGGGCGGGGGGACGAGGTGCTCGACCGCTGGCGGCGGCTCAGCGTGACGCTGGGCCAACCCGTGCGGGTGCGCATCGGGGGCCGCGTCGTCCAGGGGATCGCGGTGGACATCGATGCCGCAGGAGCGCTGCTGGTCGCCGGATCTGCGGGTGCGCCGGTGCGCGTGCTCGCCGGCGACGTCACCCTGCTGTGAGATGATGTCGTGAAGTGGACGGTGTGAGCTGGGCATTGTGGGACTGGGGCTGTGAGGTGGACGCTGTGATCGGGCATCGAGGTATCACTGCCGTGCCGGGGATTCGCGTGGGCCACGCCACCGATCCGGAAGCGCAAACCGGGTGCACGGTCGTGCTCTGTCCCCAGGGCGCCGTCGCCGGGGTAGACGTGGGCGGCGGGGCGCCGGCCACCCGGGAGACCGACCTGCTGCGGCCGGGAATGCTGGTGGAACGGGTGCACGCCGTCCTCCTGACCGGCGGCAGCGCCTTCGGTCTGGCCGCAGCCGACGGCGTGATGCGCTACCTGGAGGAGCAAGGCGTCGGCTTCGACGCGGGGGTGGCCCGGGTCCCCATCGTCCCGGCCGCCGCCCTCTTTGACCTGGGGGTGGGGCGCGCGGACGTCCGTCCCGGGCCGGAGATGGGTTATCAGGCCTGCCTGGCGGCCACCGCAGAGTCGGTGCCGGAGGGGCCGGTGGGCGCGGGGACAGGGGCGACTGTAGGACACCTGCTGGGGGCAGGAGCGATGCGCGGGGGAATCGGCACGGCCGCGGTGGACCTGGCGGGCGAGGTGGTGGTGGGGGCGCTGGCGGCCGTCAACGCCTTCGGCGACGTGCGCGACGAACGCTCGGGGGAGATCATCGCCGGCGCGCGCACTCCCTCGGGTGAGTTCCTGGACACGGCGCGGGCCCTGCTGCAGCAGGCGGAGGAGCGGCCCTTCCGGCGGAGGGCGACCAGCACCACTCTGGTGGTGGTAGCCACCAATGCCCTGCTCTCCAAGGCAGAGGCCAACCGCCTGGCGCGTCTGGCCCAGGGCGGGCTGGCCCGGGTGATCTCGCCGGCGCACACTATCTTCGACGGAGACATAGTCTTCGCCCTGAGCTGCGGCGACGCGGTGAGCAACCTCCTGGCACTGGGGGCGGCGGCGGCGGAGGCGGTGGCGCAGGCCGTCGTCCGCGCCGTGCGCCTGAGCAATGCCCTGTAGCATTCCGCGCATTCCCTCTGGCCTTCCCACAGCAGGCGATCCGAAAAAGGTGAGACAGGTGAGGCACGCCATTGACTGGGACCACCGGCCGGTGTACGGTAGCGGCGAAGCCGGCATCCTGAGGGAGCCGGACTGGACGAACGGTACGAGCAGGCTTCGTCCGGTATCTGCACGGCAGAACTGGAACGGAGGGAAGGCATATGGCGCAGACCCGTCTTGCCCCCCCATCGGTGCGGTGGGGGTTTCGCTTTACTGCCCGAGACATCACCGTCACCGGGGCCCTGGGGGCGGTGGCGATCGTCCTGGGGCTGGTGCCGGGGCTGGGGTTCATCCCGGCGCCCACCCCGGCCGGTGCCGCGACCACCATGCACATCCCGGCCATCATCGCCGGCGTGCTGGAAGGCCCGGTGGTGGGAGCGCTGGTGGGCGGCATCTTCGGGTTTTTCTCCTTCACCCGGGCAACGATCCCCATCTTCAAGAATCCGGTGATCGCTTTTCTGCCCCGCATCCTCATCGGCGTGGTGGCCTTTCTGGTCTTCCGGGCGCTGCTGGCGCGCTACGCCCGCCCCTTCGCGGCGCTGGTGGTAGGGGCGGCGCTGTTTACCGTCCTGGGGCCCGGGGCGCGCGACTTCGAGTCAGCCTACGCCGCGGGCAGGGTGAAGCCCAGCTGGCTCGTGGATGCCTACCATCAGGTGGCGGCCCTCACCAGCCCCTCCCTGGCGGCGGCCCTCCTCCTGGGGGTGCTGGGGATCGCGCTGACCTACTGGCTCCTGCGCGGGGAGAACGCGGCGCCCGCGGCAGCGGCGGTGGCAGGGACGCTGACCAACACCGTCGGCGTGCTCACGCTCACGGTGGCCTTCGGCTTCATCCCCAGCGGCGCCGCCTTCGTCATCGGCGCCACCCACGGCCTGCCGGAGGTGGTTCTGGCGGTGCTGGTCACCGTGCCCGTCTACCGGGCGGTGAGCGCGCTCAGGAGCGGGAAGGGACGGGAGGAGAGCAGATGAGCGACTCCCTGCTGCTGGCGCTGGACATCAACAACACGCAGATCAAGATCGGCCTCTATGCGGGGGCCGACCTCCTGCACCACTGGCGGGTGGCCACCGACCGGGAGAAGACGGCCGACGAGTACGCCATGCTGCTGCGTGCACTGTTCGCCTCGGTGGGGCGCTCCCTGGAGGAGGTGAGCGGGGTGGGGATCTCCTCGGTGGTCCCTCCCCTGCTGGACACCATGGACCGTCTCTCCCGCACCTACCTGCGCACGGTGCCGCTGGTGGTGGGGCCGGGGGTGCGCACCGGGATGCGCATCCTCTATGAGAACCCCAAGGAGGTAGGTGCGGACCGTATCTGTAACGCCGTAGCCGCCTACGCCAGGTACGGCGGTCCGGCCATCGTGGTGGACCTGGGCACGGCCACCACCTTTTCCGTGGTCTCCGCCGAGGGGGACTTTCTGGGCGGGGCCATCGCTCCGGGGATCGGTATCTCCGTAGACGCCCTGGCGGAGCACGCGGCGCAGCTCCACCGGGTGGAGCTGGTCCGCCCGCGCCAGGCCATCGGCCGCTCCACGGTGGCGGCCATGCAGGCCGGGATCCTCTTTGGCTTCGTCGGGCAGGTGGAGGAGCTCCTGCGGCGAATGCGAGAGGAGCTAGGGACCCCGGCGGTGGCCATTGCCACGGGCGGGTGGGCAGAGCTGATACTGCCAGAGCTGCGCACCGTGCAGCATCACGCGCCGCTTTTGGGCCTGGAAGGCCTGCGCATCATCTACGAGCGGAACCGCGAGGCGGTGGTCCCCCTGCGAGAGGAGCGGGTGCTGCGTGGCTCCTGAGCAGACTTCCCCAGGCGCGGCGGGCGCAGCTCCAGGTACCGCAGGGGCGGCCCCGCCGCGCCCCCTGCACGTGGTCAGCCTCAGCCTGGGCTCGCCCACCCGCGACCACCGCGTCCGGCTCACCCTGCTGGGGCGGGAGGTGCTGGTGGAGCGCGTGGGCGTGGAGAGCCTGGCCGCCTACCGGCGGCGCCTGCTGGAACTCGACGGCAAGGTGGACGCCATCGGCATCGGCGGCGCAAACCTGGCGCTCAGTGCCGGTAGCCGCACCTACCCCATCCGTGATGTGGTGCGCCTGGTGCAGGGCATCCGCACCCCGGTGGTGGACGGCAGCGGCCTGAAGCGCCTGCTGGAGAAGCAGATCATCCTGGAGATCCTGCCGCGGGACTACGGGGTGGATTTCCGCGGCAAGCGGGTCCTCCTGGTCAGCTCCGTGGATCGCTACGGCATGGCCGAGGCCTTCACCCAGGCGGGGGCGGATGTGCGCTTCGGCGACTTCATGTTTGCGCTGGGCCTGCCCATCAGCATGCGCGGCCTGACCACGGTCAAGGTGCTGGCGGCCATTCTGCTGCCCGTCCTCACCCGGCTGCCCTTCACCTGGCTTTACCCCACGGGCGACAAGCAGGAGGTGATTACACCCAGGTTTGGCAAGGCCTACGCCTGGGCCGAAGTCCTGGCGGGCGACTTCCACTTCATTCGCCGCTACATGCCCGAGGACCTGCGCGGCAAGATCATCATCACCAACACCCTCACCGTCCAGGATGTGGAGGAACTGCGGCGCCGCGGGGTGCGCATGATCGTCACCCCCTCGCCGAACCTGGAAGGGCGGTCCCTGGCCACCAACGCCGTGCAGGCCATGCTGGTGGCCCTGGCGGGGCGGCGGCCGGAGGAGCTGACGCCGCAGGACTATCTGGAGCTGCTGGACCGGATCGGCTTCCGCCCCCGCGTCGAGCTGCTCAACCCGTAGTCCTCGACGTCCGATGGGGGAACCGGGCCGTTTCGCCTTCGTCCTCCACCCGCTGGCCGTGGCCGACTTCGCCCGTAAGTACCCCCCGCTGCGTCTTGCTCCGCCGCGGGCGCTGGAGTGGGTGGCGCGCTTGGTCCCGCCGCTGGTCGCCGCCCGCATCACCGGGATCCGCTCGCTCACAGGCGCAACCGCGGAGGGGTGGTTCATCGGCCTGCCCCTGACCACCCGCGTCCTGTTGGCCAGCGACCCCGAATTCGTCTACCACCGCCTGGTGCAGTGCGGCCACCTGGCGCAACGCCTGGGGGCGGGGATTTTGGGCCTGGGCGCCTTCACCAAGGTCGTGGGCGACGCCGGGGCGACAGTGGCGCAGCGGCTGCCCATCGCCGTGACCACCGGCAACTCCTACACCGCCGCCACCGCCGTGGAGGGGGCGTTGCTGGCGGCTGCACGCATGGAGATTGACCTGCCGCGGGCCCATGCCCTGGTGGTCGGCGCTTCCGGGGCTGTAGGGACCGTCTGCAGCCAGCTGCTGGCGCCGCACGTGGGGACGCTGACGCTGGCGGCCCGTTCCGTGGAGCGCCTGGAGGCCCTGGCGGAGCGGCTGCGCGCCGCCCGCGACCGCAGTCCCGCCGTGCAGGTGACCACCGACCTGCGCCGTGCCCTGGCTCGGGCAGACCTCGTCCTCACCGTCTCCTCCGCTACGGACGTGCTCATCCAGCCCCGGGACCTGCGTCCTGGGGCCGTGGTCTGCGACGTGGCCCGGCCCCGCAATGTCTCCCGCCTGGTCTACCAGCAGCGGGACGACGTACTGGTCATCGACGGAGGGGTGATAGAGGTGCCAGGCGAGGTCCAGTTCGGCCTGGACTTCGGCTTCCCTCCGCGCACCTGCGAGGCCTGCATGGCGGAGACCATGGTGCTGGCGCTGGAGGGACGGTACGAGGATTACACCGTGGGGCGAGAGATCGCCCTGGAGCGCGTGCGAGAGATCGAGACGCTGGCCCGCCGCCACGGCTTTCGCCTGGCCGGATTCCGGCGATTCGAGCGGGCGATCTCGGAGGAGGAGGTAGAGCGGATAAAGGCCGCGGCGCGCCGCCCCGCCCCATTGTCAGGCGCGGCCTTCTATGGTATGTAAGGGGAAAATCCCAGGTGGCCGCAGGCGACGTGCAGAGAGAAGCGCTTGTGGGTTCTGTAGGTTCTCGGAACTTACCCAACCGTCCGCGCGAGTGCATCTGTCTTCCGCGAAGGCGCTAGCCTTCGCGTTCCCCATATAAGATCCTTCTCCGCAGTTCGAGGAATCTAGCGGAAGGCTTCCCGCCGGAAGCAGCGCCGGCGGGGGAGTTCTTCCGGCGTGGGGGTGAAGACAATGCACGGCAAGAAGTTGTGGATCCCGGCAGCGTGGATTCTGGCCGTTGCGTTTCTGGCTGCGGCTACCGGACTTGCGGCTGCGCCCACCGGGCTTCCGGCCCTGGCCGCCCAGGCTCAGCAGGTACGGACGCTGGGCCGGACCCAGGTCCTGGTAGACGCTGCCTGGCTGGCTGCCAACCTGACCGGGCCCGACCTGCGCATCCTGGACCTGAGCGGCACCAGGGAGGCCTACGGACGAGGCCACCTGCCCGGGGCCGTGTACGCCTCCGTCACCACCGAGCTCGTCGATCCCACCCACCGGATCAGAGGCATGGCACCCACCAGGGAGCAGTTCCAGGCGCTCATGCGGCGGCTGGGAGTGGGGAACACCGACAGCGTCGTCCTCTACGACGAAGGCAGGAGCCTGCAGGCAGCCCGGGCGTTCTGGATCTTCAAGCTCTACCGGCACGAGCGGGTGGCGGTCCTCGACGGCGGCAGCGGGAAGTGGGGGGCGGAAGGGCGGCCTCTGGTGACAGAGGTGCCCAACATTACCCCTTCAGCCTACGTAGCCGGGGAACGGGATAACACCATCGAGGCCACCGCAGACTACATTCGAGCCAGGCTGGGCAAGGCGCTCCTCCTGGATGTCCGCGGCCCCAGGGAGTATGCGGGGCTGGACGTGAGGGCGGCCCGGGGCGGGCACATCCCCGGGGCGGTGAACGTGGAGTGGACGCTGGCCACCAATGCGGACGGGACGTTCAAGGCCACCGCGGACCTTCGGGCGCTGTACGCCCGGGCCGGTGTGGCCAGGGATCGAGAGATCATCGTCTACTGCCAGACGGGCGTACGCGCCGCCCACTCGTGGTTCGTGCTCAAGTACCTGCTGGGCTACCCTCAGGTGCGCAACTACGACGGGAGCTGGGAGGAGTGGGGGAACCGGCCCGACCTTCCGGTGCAGAGGTGAGGCCGGTGACCGGGCCAGGACCGGTGACCGGCCCGGGGCCGGGCCAGATGGACCTGCCGCGGATGCTGGCCCGCGGTGCCAGTGCGCTTGTGCTGGCCATTGCAGTGGCGACGCTCACCTCCAGGGCCGACCCTCGGGCGGGGCTGTTCTGGCTGTTCGGATTGGGCTTTGGCTTCGTGCTGCAGCGCAGCCGCTTCTGCTTCGCCTCAGCCTTCCGCGATCTCTTCCTGTTCGGGCACGGCCGGGTGATGCGCGGTATTCTGGGAGGTCTGGCCATTGCCACCGTTGGCTTTACCGTGCTCATGGCGCGGATGGTCCCGGACCCCGGCCTGGGGGCCGTCGCACCCGAGGCGCACGTGATCCCGCTGGGCATCCATGTGGCTGTAGGCGGCCTGCTGTTCGGGACAGGCATGGTCCTGGCAGGTGGGTGTGTCTCCGGCTCGATGTACCGCATCGGGGAGGGCTACGTGGCTTCGGCGGTGGCCCTGGCGGGTATCGTGGCCGGGTTGGGTCTGGGAGCGCACTCGTGGAACTTCTGGTGGCGGGCGAGCATCGGTCGCAGCCCGCTGCTGTGGCTGCCGCGCTTCGGTGGATACGGTGTGGCGGTGGCTGTGACCCTGGCCCTCCTCGCCGCTGGTTACCTCCTGATCACCTGGTGGGAATCCCGTCAGGGCTACGTCCTGCCGGAGCCTCCTCCCCCCTCAGTCGGTCAGGGCTTCTACGGACGGCTGGAAGCCACCCTGCGGGCCTTGCTGGTGCGTGGGTGGTCGCCCCTGGTCGGGGGCGCGGCCCTGGGGACGCTCAACGTCTTCCTCTACACGGCGCACATGCCCTGGGGGGTCACCGGCGAGATCTCCCGGTGGGCCATCGGGCTCCTCAATGCGGCCGGATGGAGCCCCGGACCCCTGAAAGGCACGGAGGAGCTGGCGGCGTGCGCGCTGTCCGCCAGCGCCGGTCCCTGGCTCACCCACACCCTGACCCTCAACCTGGGCATGGTGGCGGGGTCATTCGCCGCCGCGCTGCTGGCCGGAGAGTTCAGGGTGCGCCGGCCCAAAGAACGGCGCCGCTACCTGCAGGCGTTGGGCGGCGGAGTCCTCATGGGCTACGGCGCCACCCTGGCCATGGGATGCACCCTGGGGGCGTTCTTCTCGGCCGTCCCCTCGCTGGCTCTCAACGGCTGGGTATTTGGACTGGCCCTGGCCGCCGGGGCGTGGGTGGGGGTGCAGGTCATCAGGCGCATTCCCTGAGGGGAGGCGCAGGCCAGACTGGAGGCGGAGGTGCTGTGCATGGAGCTGGATGTGCGGGGCGAGATCTGCCCCTATCCGATGATGAAGACGGTGGAGGTCCTGCGGACGCTGCCCGAAGGCGAGGTCCTTGAGGTGCTCACCGACCATCCGCCCGCGCTGGAGTCCATCCCCTTCTACACCTCGCGGCTCGGCTACCGCTGCGCCATCAAAGAGGACGCGCCCGGCCAGTGGCGGATCCGGATCACACCCGCGGCGGCACAAAGCACGGATGCCCGGGTGCCCGGGGGAGAGGTCCGGGGCGCGGGGAGTCAGCCGTGAGCGTGACCACGCACCTTCTGAGCAACGAGCAGCTGCAGCGCTACTCCCGCCAGGTGATCCTGGCTGAGGTGGGCGTGGGCGGGCAGCGCCGGCTGCTGGACAGCAAGGTGCTGATCATCGGTGCAGGGGGGCTGGGATCGCCCGCGGCGCTCTACCTAGCCGCCGCCGGCGTCGGCACCCTGGGGATCGTGGACGGCGACCGGGTGGACCTGACCAACCTGCACCGGCAGATTCTCCACCACAGTCGTGACCTCGGCCGGCCGAAGACCCAGACTGCCCGCCGCACCATCGAGGAGATCAATCCCGATGTGACCGTGATCCCCTTTCAGACCACCCTGACCAGGGCCAATGCCCTGGACATCCTCAAAGATTTCGACGTGATCCTAAACGGCAGCGACAACTTCCCCACCCGCTACCTGGTCAACGACGCCTGCGTCCTGCTGGGAAGGCCCCTGGTGGACGCCAGCGTGCTGCGCTGGGAGGCCCAGTTCACCGTCTACCTGCCGGGGCGGGGCTGCTACCGTTGCCTCTTCCCCACCCCGCCTCCGCCCGGCGCGGTTCCCAGCTGCGCCGAGGCGGGAGTCATCGGCGCCGTGGCTGGCTTCATGGGTACGCTGCAGGCCATCGAAGCCGTCAAGATCCTGCTGGGCAAAGATGAGGTTCTGGTCAACCGCCTGCTGCTCTTCGACGCCCTGGAGGGACGCATGAGCACGCTGCGCTGGAGCCGGAATCCCCACTGCCCGGTCTGCGGGGACCGACCCACTATTCACCAGCTGATCGACTATGAGCAGTTCTGCGGGGTGCCGGGTCGGCACGCGGCAGAGGCAGTGGCCCCCGCCGTCGTGGAGGTCTCTGTGGAGGAGGCGGCCAGGCTGGTGCAGGAGGAAGGTGCCTTCCTCCTGGACGTGCGCGAGCCCTGGGAATGGGGTCTGGTGCGCATCCCCGGGGCGGTTCTCATTCCAAGAGGCCAGGTGGCGGCACGGGTCAGCGAGATCCCCCGGGACCCGCCGGTGGTGGTTTACTGCGCGGTTGGGCAGCGCAGTGCTGAGATCACCCTCTGGCTGCGAGAGCGAGGGTACCAGCGCGCGGTCAACCTGGCGGGAGGGATCACCGCCTGGGCGAACGCGCAGCTGCCGGTGGAGTCTTAGCGGCCGCCGGGAGTTCTGCCGGTGGCCACACGGATCTGCTGCGCTTCATCCCCTGCTACTGCGGGTGCGCCACCATGGGGCACGACAGCAACGCCGCCTGCTACCTGCGCGCCCTCCGCCCGGATGGGATGATGTGGTACCAGCGCCACGGCGCCCGGTGCGAGAGGTGCCTGGCGGTGAGGCGGGAGGTGATGGCCCTGCACAGGTCGGGGTGGTCAGCACGCGAGATTCGCAGGATCGTGGAGATCAGGCACGGGCGGGAGGAGGCCCCGACCCCAACCCTGTGGCCGCCGAGGTAGCTTCCGCTTGACGATTCGCCGCGGCGGGTTCTATACTCACGCTACGAGTAGGCCGCCTGCGGCCTACCTTCTTTTGTCCCGAGCCGAGCGATGACGGAGAAGGGGGAGAAAGAGATCATCCTCACCGCCGAGGGCCTGCGCAGGCTCGAGGAGGAGCTGGAGTACCTGAAGGTGGTCCGGCGAAAGGAGGTAGCCGAGCGGATCAAGGCGGCCAAGGACTTCGGCGACCTTATGGAAAACTCCGAGTACGAAGACGCCAAGAACGAGCAGGCCTTCGTGGAGGGGCGGATCCTGCAGCTGGAGACCATGTTGCGCAATGCCAAGGTCATCGACAACAACCAGGTCCGCGGGGACCGCGTCTCCGTGGGGTGTACCGTGGTCCTGCAGGACCTGAGCAACGGGGAGCGGCTCTCCTACATGATCGTGGGGTCGGCAGAGGCCGACCCCGACCGCGACCGGATCAGCAACGAGTCGCCGGTGGGCAAGGCCCTGTTGGGCCGGAAGAAGGGCGATACGGTGGAGATACAGGTCCCCGCGGGGACGATCCGCTACTCCGTCCTGGACATTCAGGGATAGCGGCGGGCGCATCTGCGGGCGCGCGGAGCCAGGGCGGTGGCTCTTTTTCTTTATTCCCACCGCCGGGGTCCTCCTCCGGGGCGAGTTGGGCATGAAGGCACTGGGCGGCCGGTTGTCCGCCGGGAGGGTGGCGGGGTCGAGTAGAATAAGAGCAGGAGGAACCTCCGGTCGGCGAGAATTCGTTGAACCTATCAGACGCCCGGCCGGTCGCCTGCCGGCCGCCGGGTACCCGGCCGGGGTGACTCGCTCCGCCGCACCGCGCGGAGAGGAGACGGCAGATGGCGATGTTTGAGCGATTCACCGAGCGGGCGCGCCGCGTCATCATCCTGGCGCAGGAGGAGGCCAAGCGGCTGAACCACAGCGCCGTGGGCACCGAGCACATCCTCCTGGGGATCATCCGGGAGGGGGAGGGCGTCGCCAGCAAGGTCCTGGAGAGCTTGAACATCAGCCCGGAGCGGGTGCGCGCGGAGATCGAGAGCGCCATCGGCCGGGGAGAACGGACTCCGTACGAAGAAGTGGCCTTCACGCCCCGGGCCAAGAAGGTGCTGGAGCTGGCCCTGGACGAGGCCCGCCGCCTGGGGCACAACTACATCGGCACCGAGCACCTCCTCCTGGGGCTGATCCGGGAAGGGGAAGGGGTGGCCGCACGGGTGCTGGAGGCCATGGGCGCGGACCTGGAGCGGGTGCGCGCCCAGGTGGTCTACCTGCTGGGCGAGGAGGGGACCACCAGCTACGCCAGGCAGACCAGCAAGACCCCCACCCTCGACGAGTTCGGCCGCGACCTGACCAAGCTGGCCCGCGCCGGGAAGCTGGACCCGGTGATCGGCCGGGAGCGGGAGATCGAGCGGGTGATCCAGGTGCTCTCCCGCCGCACCAAGAACAACCCCGCGCTGATCGGCGAGCCGGGGGTGGGCAAGACGGCCATCACCGAGGGGCTGGCGCAGCGGATCACCCGGGGCGACGTCCCGGAGGTGCTGCGGAACAAGCGGGTGGTGCAGCTGGATCTGGCGGCCCTGGTGGCCGGCACCAAGTACCGGGGCGAGTTCGAAGAGCGCATGAAGAAGGTGATGGAGGAGATCCGCAAGGCCCAGGGCGAGGTCATCCTCTTCGTGGACGAGCTGCACACCCTGGTGGGCGCCGGCGCGGCGGAGGGAGCCATCGACGCCAGCAACATCCTCAAGCCGGCGCTGGCCCGCGGCGAGCTGCAGTGCATCGGCGCCACCACCCTGGACGAGTACCGCAAGTACGTGGAGCGGGACGCCGCCCTGGAGCGGCGCTTCCAGCCTATCCTGGTCTCCGAGCCCACCGTGGAACAGACCATCGAGATCCTCAAGGGGCTGCGCGAGCGCTACGAGAGCCACCACGGGGTCAAGATCACCGACGACGCCCTGGTGGCCGCGGCCACCCTGGCGGACAAGTACATCGCCGACCGCTTCCTCCCCGATAAGGCCATCGACCTGATGGACGAGGCCAGCAGCAAGATCCGGCTGCAGGCCTCCTTCCTGCCGCAAGAGATCCGCGCCGCGGTGGAAAAGGTGGACCGGGTGCGGCGGGAGAAGGACGAGTCCATCAAGAGCCAGGACTTCGAGCGCGCGGCGCAGCTGCGGGACAAGGAGCGGGTACTGCGGCAGAAGCTGGAAGAGCTGGAGTCCTCCTGGAAGAAGGAGAAGGGGCACGACTTCACCAGCGTCACCGCCGAGGACATCGCCGACATCGTCAGCAGCTGGACGGGCATCCCGGTGACGCGGCTGGTGGAGGAGGAGACGCAGAAGTTGCTGCGTATGGAGGAGGCGTTACACGAGCGCATCGTGGGGCAGGACGACGCGGTGCGGGCGGTGGCCAAGGCAGTGCGCCGGGCCCGCGCCGGCCTCAAGGATCCGCGGCGGCCCATCGGTTCCTTCATGTTCCTGGGGCCCACGGGCGTGGGCAAGACGGAGCTGGCCCGGGCCCTGGCCGAGTTCATGTTCGGGGACGAGAACGCGCTGGTGCGCATCGACATGTCCGAGTACAGCGAGCGGCACACCATCAGCCGCCTGGTGGGCTCGCCTCCCGGCTACGTGGGTTACGAGGAAGGCGGGCAGCTCACCGAGGCGGTGCGCCGCCGCCCCTACTCCGTGGTCCTCTTCGACGAGATCGAGAAAGCCCACCCGGAGATCTTCAACGTCCTGCTGCAGATCCTGGACGACGGCCGCCTCACCGACGCCCAGGGGCGGACCGTAGACTTCAAGAACTGCGTGCTTATCATGACCAGCAACGTGGGCGCCCCGGTGCTGGACAAGGAGGTGGGCTTTGGCTTCCGCCTGGCTCGTGACGCCCGGGAGGACCAGGAGCAGATCTACACGCGGATGAAGGAGCACGTGATGGAGGAGCTGCGGCGCACCTTCCGCCCGGAGTTCCTCAACCGTCTGGACGAGATCATCGTCTTCCGGCCGCTCACCGACCAGCAGATCCGCGCCATCGTCGGCATCCTGGCGCAGCGGGTGCGGCGGGAGATGCGCGGCCAGAACATGGACCTGGAGATCACGGAGGAGGCCAAGGAGCTCCTGGCCCGGGAGGGGTTCGACCCCACCTTCGGTGCCCGGCCGCTGAGGCGGGCCATCCAGCGCCTGGTGGAGGACCCTCTCTCTGACGAGCTGCTGCGCGGCCGCTTCAAGTCCGGGGACACCATCGTGGTGGATGCCCGGGACGGCCGCATCGTCTTCGAGAAGAAGCGCGAGCCCGCCCTGGCGGAGTGAGCGGGCGCTGTCGAGATGCTCTGCGGGACCCGGAGGCCCGGGTCCCGTTTTCGTTGTGGGACGTGCCGATATAAGTCCCGGAAGCCCGATGCCAGTCCGCGTGCGCTACACCTGCCAGACCTGCGGCTACACCTCCCCCAAGTGGCTGGGGCGCTGCCCCGACTGCGGGGAGTGGAACAGCCTGGTGGAGGAGGCCCCGCCCGAGGGGGGAGGGCGGCCGCGCCCGGTCGCTGCGGCGGAAGTGCTGGACGTGGCGCAGATCCCCGCGGAGGCCGAGCCCCGGGCGTCCACGGGGCTGGCAGAGTTCGACCGCGTGCTCGGGGGCGGGATCGTGCCCGGGTCGCTGGTGCTGATCGGGGGAGAGCCCGGCGCGGGCAAGTCCACCCTGGTCAGCCAGGTGGCCGCCCGCCTGGCCGCCGGCGGTGCGCGCGTCCTCTACGTCAGCGGGGAGGAGTCGGCCCGGCAGACGCGGATGCGGCTGGAGCGGCTGGGGACGCTACCGGCGGGGCTCCTCCTGCTGGCGGAGAACAACCTGGAGGCGATCCAGCAGGCCATCGAGGCGCAGCGTCCGGCACTGGTGGTGGTCGACTCTATCCAGGCCGTCTACCGGCCGGACATCCCCTCGGCACCGGGAAGCGTGGGCCAGGTGCGGGAGTGCACTGGCTCGCTGCTCACCGTGGCCAAGGGGCAGGGGATCAGCATCATCATCGTCGGACACGTGACCAAGGAGGGGCAGCTGGCCGGGCCGCGGGTGCTGGAACACCTGGTGGACACCGTCCTCTATTTCGAAGGCGACCGGCACCACGCCTACCGCATCCTGAGGGCGACCAAGAACCGCTTCGGCTCCACCAATGAAATCGGGGTCTTCGAGATGGGCCCCCACGGCCTTTCCGAGGTGTCCAACCCCTCGGCCCTATTCCTGGCGGAGCGTCCGGCGGCGGCCCCGGGCTCCGCCGTCGTGTGCGCCCTGGAGGGGACGCGGCCCCTGCTGCTGGAGGTGCAGGCGCTGGTGGCGCCCACGCACTTCGGCATGCCGCGGCGCACGGCGGCGGGGGTGGACTACAACCGCCTGGTCCTGCTGCTGGCCGTGCTGGAGAAGCGGGCCGGGCTGCACCTGGCCATGCACGACGTCTACGCCAGCGTCACGGGTGGGCTGACGGTGGAGGACCCTGCGGCGGACCTGGGGGTGGCGGTGGCGGTGGCCAGCGCCTTCCGGGACCGCCCCGTGGACCAGCAGGTGGTGGTTATCGGCGAGGTGGGGCTGGCCGGCGAGGTGCGGGCGGTGCGCCAGGTGCAGCAGCGGGTGCGTGAGGCGGCGCGCCTGGGGTTCCACCGTGCGCTGGTGCCGCGGGCATCCGGCGGGGAGTGGCCGCCCGGGGTGGAGGTGGTCGCCGTAGCCACGGTGGCCGAGGCGCTGGCCCTCCTGCTGGGCTGATCCCCTGCGCGGGGTCGGCGACCTCCGCCGCCGGAGTTGCCCGGCGCTACAGCGGATCGCCCGCCGTGGAACTCCTCAGGTCCTCCTTGCGTCAATGGGCAAGAACGCTTCAGACTCCAGCTGCGGCCAGGGGGCGGATGGTTAAGGAGGGATATGGACTCCAGATGAACCGGCAGGCATTTGCACTGCTATCCGCTGCGGTCCTGGCAGCGTTTGCGATCGGAGCGCTTCCGGGCCGCCTCCCGCGGGCCGTCCCGGGTTCCGCTCCCCGGGTGGAGGCGGCGGCGGGCGGGCAGCGCTTCCTCATCGTGCCCGGGGAGTCCCAGGTGATCTACCGCGTGGGCGAGACACTGATCAGCGAGGGCAACCGCTTCAATGTGGCCGTGGGGATCACCCGCGGGGTGCAGGGAGAGGTCATCGTCGACCGCACCAACCCCGCGGCCAGCCGCGTGGGGACCATCAGCGTAGACATCAGCCAGTTCCAGTCCGACAGCGGGCGGCGGGACAACGCTATCCGGGGGCGCTGGCTGGAATCCTCCCGCTACCCCATAGCCGAGTTCGTCCCCACGCGCATCGACGGCCTGCCGGCGCAGTATGCAGAGGGGCGGGAGGTCACCCTGCGCATCACCGGCAACCTGAAGGTGCGCACAGAGGTCCGGCTCACCACCTTTGACGCCACCGTGCGCCTGACTGGGAATGAGCTACGGGGTACCGCCAGCGCCAAGATCCTGATGACGGACTTCGGGTTCGAGCCTCCGTCCATCCTGGGGATCCTGCGAGCGCAAAACGAGGTGGAGATCGAGTTCCGCTTCGTGGCCCGCCCGGTCCCTTAGGACCGCGGATGCTGGCGCTCTGCTGGCAGGCGGAACGCCGTTGACGGCAGGGGATAGAGGCCGGGGGAGTCGGGCGGCAGAGGCCGCAGCGGCTAGGTCAGGTGGTAGACTCCCAGGGTGGAGACGCGGTCCCGCTCCTTGCGCAGGATGGCGTCCAGGTCCAGCCCCGTGATATAGCACAGCGCCGCCAGGTAGAAGAGGGTAGTGCCGATCTCGTCCTCCAGCGCTTCGCGGCAGCGGGCGCAGAGGTTGCCGTAGAGGTGGGTGGAGAGGAACCCCCGCACATCCCCCAGCCCCACATCCGCCGGAAACCGCTGCCGCTCCGCGCGGATCTGCACACAGCCGCAGACGGCGACGGCGTGCGCCAGAACGCGGGAGACGCGGGCCGCGGTCTCGGTCAGCTTGCTCTGCACATCGAGAATGCTGCGGTGGCGGATGAGGTATTGCGAGACGAGGTGCTGCAGGGTCGCCAGGTCGGTCTCTTTCATGCCCGAGCCTCCTCAGTGCAAGGCTGCCGTTGACGGCGATCCCCGGCAGGATGCGCGAGGCGATTATAGGCGCCGCTTCGCGCCACTGTCAAGAAGCCGCACCTGATGCGGGCCTGCGCCGCGCGCCCCGCTGGCGCACGGTGGCCGCGTGGTATAATTGTCCTCGTCATGATCATGCTCATGCGCTTTACCGGCGGCCTCCTTGGGGCCGTCGGGGCGTTCCGGCTGGCCGTCATCCTGCCCTGGTTTCCTCAGCCGCTGACCCGGATCGCCCTCGGTCTGCTGGGGGCGCTGCTGGGCTGGCTGGTCACCCCGTGGCTGTGGCGCCTCTTCGTCCGGGCCATGACCTGGGTACTGCAGGGGCTGGCACACCTCTCCCTGCGAGAGCTGGCCCTGGGGGCGGCGGGCCTTATCGTCGGCCTGCTCACCGCCTTCCTGGTGGGCTTCCTGGTCAGCGATATTCCCTACGTGGGGCTGTACCTGCGCTGGGGCGTGGCCCTGGTGTTTGGCTACCTGGGGATCCACCTGGCGCTGCAGCGGCGGGAGGAGGTCAGGGCCCTGCTGGACCGCATGGATGAAGGAAAGAGCCACGGCCCCCCGCCGCGCCGGGTGGTGCCTAAGGTGATGGACACCAGCGTGATCATCGACGGACGCATCG
>JAVKIA010000028.1:0-23158 GCA_031459715.1 Armatimonadota bacterium
GGGAATCATGATCTCGGGGATGACCTCCAGCCCCTCATCCCGCTTCAGCTCGATGGCCGCCAGGAGGATGGCCCGCACCTGCATCTCGTTGATCTCCGGGTAGAGGATCCCCAGGCGGCAGCCGCGCAGGCCGAGCATGGGGTTGACCTCCTGCAGCTCCTGGACTCGGCGGCGCAGGGCCCGCAGCCGCTCCAGCCGCTCCGGATCCCCGGCGGGGATGCCCAGGCGGTGGCGCTCCTTGGTCAGCCAGGAGGACTCCTCCCCGCCAAGCTCCAGGCGGGTGATCTCCTCTGTCAGCTGGTGCAGCGGGGGGAGGAACTCATGCAGCGGGGGGTCGAACAGGCGGATGATCACGGGGAGGCCCGCCATCTCCCGGAAGAGGCCCTTGAAGTCCTCCTTCTGCAGCGGCTCCAGGCGCGCCAGGGCCCGCCGCCGGGCCTCCTCCGTCTCCGCCATGATCATCTCCAGGTAGATGGCCTGGCGGTCCTCCTTGGTAAACATGTACTCGGTACGCGTCAGGCCAATGCCTTCCGCGCCCAGCTCCCGCGCCTTGCGTGCGTCCTCGGGGTAGTCGGCGTTGGCCCGCACCCCCAGGGTGCGCACCTGGTCGGCCCACTGCAGGAATTCCTGCACGTGCCCTCCCAGCCGCGGCTCCACCAGCGGCACCGCGCCCAGAATGACCTCCCCGCTGCTGCCGTCGATGGTGATGACCTCCCCCTCTCGCACGGTGATGCCGTCCACGGTGAAAAGGCGGGCGTGCTCGTCGATGCGCAACGCCTCCGCCCCCACCACCGCCGGCGTGCCAATGCCGCGGGCGACGATGGCGGCGTGGCTGGTCATCCCACCCCGCCCCGTGAGGATGCCCTGGGCCACCAGCATGCCGTGCACGTCGTTGGGGTTGGTCTCCGTGCGTACCAGGATGACCCGTTCTCCCGCCCGACCGCGCTCCGCGGCGGTATCGGCGTCGAAGACCACGGCGCCCTGGGCGGCGCCGGGGCTGGCGGCCAGCCCCCGGGCCAGGACCGTCCGCGGGGCGGAGGGGTCCACCTGGCGGTGCAGGATCTTCTCGAACTCGTTGGCGTCCACCCGTAGCAGCGCCTCCGCCTTGTCGATCAGCCCCTCGTGCACCATATCCACGGCGATCTTCACCGCCGCCTGCGCGGTGCGCTTGCCTGCCCGCGTTTGCAGCATATACAGGCGGCCCCGCTCGATGGTGAACTCGATGTCCTGCACGTCCCGGTAGTGCCGCTCCAGCAGATCGGCGATGCGCTGCAGCTCCTGGTAGGCCTGGGGCAGCTCCTGTGCCAGCTCCGCGATGGGGCGGGGGGTACGGATGCCGGCCACCACGTCCTCCCCCTGGGCGTTCAGCAGGTACTCCCCGTACAGCACCCGATCGCCGGTGGCGGGGTTGCGGGTGAAGGCCACCCCCGTCCCCGAGTCCGGCCCCATGTTGCCGAAGACCATGGCCTGGACGTTCACCGCGGTCCCCAGGTCATGAGAGATGCGGTGGTAGGTGCGGTAGCTCACCGCCCGCGGGGTGTTCCAGGACTCGAACACCGCGCGGATGGCCATCTCCAGCTGCTGCATCGGGTCGTCAGGGAATCCGGCACCGGTGGCCTCGCGCACGATGCGCCGGTAGTCCTGGATCAGATCGTGCAGGTCCTGCGCCACAAGCTCCACATCCTGCTGGACGCCACGGGCCTGCTTCAGGGCGGCCAGGGCTTCCTCAAAGCGCTCGTGCTTCACCCCCAGGACCACATTGCCGAACATCTGGATGAAGCGGCGGTAGGAGTCGTAGGCGAAGCGAGCGTCCCCGGTGGCGCGGGCCAGCGCCTCGATGGTGGCGGGGGTGCTGCCCAGATTGAGGACTGTGTCCATCATCCCGGGCATGCTGAACTTGGCCCCGGAGCGCACCGACAGCAGCAGGGGATTGCGCGTGTCGCCGAACTTCTTGCCCGTGCGCTGCTCGATCAGGCGCAACTTCTCCCGCACCTCATCCATCAGCCCCTGAGGGAAGCGGCGGCCCAGACGGAAGTACTCCAGGCAGGCCTCGGTGGTGATGGTGAACCCCGGGGGCACCGGTAGCCCGATGCGGCTCATCTCCGCCAGCCCGGCCCCCTTGCCTCCCAGGAGGTCGCGCATCTGGGCGTTGCCCTCCTCGAACAGCAGTGTCCAGCGGCTCTGCGTCGCCGGTTCCCGCTCCTTGACCTCTGCCATCCTCCTGCCTCCTTCGAGCGTCTAGCTCACCGTGCCTCAGTGGGCGCCCGCAGGGGCGCCGCCGCCTCCAGCCGCGGGGCCAGGTAGGCCCGCAGCTCGGCAATCTTCACCCGGTCCTGGGCCATGGAATCCCGGTCCCGGACGGTTACCGTCTCGTCCTTTTGCGTCTGGCTGTCCACGGTGATGCACCAGGGCGTACCGATCTCGTCGTAGCGGCGGTAGCGGCGGCCGATGGAGCCATTCTCGTCGTACTCCACCACCCAGGTGCGCCGCAGCTCCGCGGCCACCTCCCGGGCAATTTGCGGCATCCGCTCCCGCTTTACCAGCGGCAGCACGGCCACGGTGACCGGTGCCAGGCGCGGGTGGAGGTGCAGCACCACCTCCACTTCCCGCCCTTCCTCCTTCCCCGCGCGGCCGCCCGGGTACTCCCGGTAGGCGTCCAACAGGAAGACCAGCATCGCCCGCTCGATGCTTACGGTGGGCTCGATCACGTAGGGGTGATAGCGGGTCCCGTCGGTCTCGTCGAAGTAGGTGAGGTCCCGCCCGGAGTGCTGCTGGTGCTGCCGCAGATCGTAGTCAGTGCGGTTGGCCACTCCGGCCAGCTCACCCCAGCCGAAGGGGAAGCGGTACTGCAGGTCTACCGTCCGCTTGGAGTAGTGGGCCAGCGTCTCGGGGGGGTGTTCGTAGCGCCGCAGGTTCTCCCTGGCCACACCCAGATCGACGAAGAACGTCTCCCACAGGTCCAGCCAGGTCTCGAACCAGACCTCATCGCTCCCCGGGCGCACGAAGTACTCGATCTCGGCGATCTCGAACTCGCGCAGCCGGAAGATCCACTTCCCGGTGGTGATCTCGTTGCGAAACGACTTGCCGATCTGAGCGATCCCGAAGGGCACTTTGACCCGCACCGTGTCCAGGACCGCCTTAAAGTTGGTGAACATTCCCTGGGCCGTCTCCGGGCGCAGGTAGGCCAGGGCCGAGCTCTCCTCCGTGGGCCCCAGGTACGTCTTGAACATGAGGTTAAACTGCTTGGGCTCGGTCAGGTCGTGGAGGTGGTCGGGGGCGGGCGGGATCTCCTCATCGGCCCGGAAGCGCTCGTGGCAGATGCGGCACTCCACCAGCGGGTCGTAGAAGGCCGCCTCATGACCGGAGGCGACCAGGACCTCCCGGCGGGTGATAATGGCGGTCTCGATGCCCACCACGTCCTCCCGCTCCTGCACGAAGCGGCGCCACCACTCACGGCGGATGTTGTGGCGCAGCAGCACTCCCAGCGGCCCGAAGTCGTAGATTGCACCCGGCGGGCCGTAGATCTCCGCCGAGGGGTAGACGAAGCCCCGCCGCTTGGCCAGGGTGGCGATGCGGTCCAGAGTGTCGTTGCGGGTCGGCATGCTCATCGCGTATGGCTTCGCATGATCATCGGGTGCCCTGGAAGGAGAAAGAGGCGGCGCACACCGCCGGCGAACAGCCGCTCCCGCGGCGCGCAAAGGGTCGGGGTCGGCCGACCCGACACGCCACGCAAAGCTGGCCGCTCGCGGCTCCTAGCCGATGCCCAGGGGCTCCTCCTCGCGCGGCCGCCGCGGAATGGGGACCGGCAGCGTCGACAGGAGAGTGGCCAGGGCGAAGACGGCCATACCAGCCAGGGCCCAGGAGGTCGGCAGCTCGATGACCTTACCCTCGGTCTTCACCCGGATCTGCCCGGGCGCTCCTGGACGCACCACCTGTCGCGCTTCGTCCAGGGCCGTGCCCAGCTCGACCACGGCGCGCTTGGCCCGCTCCAGGTCGATCTCCATGCGCACACCTCCAGGGAGTACTATACCATCACCGCCTCCCGGCGGCAGTGCCCGCCTTCAGCGCAGCCGCTCCAGGACTCCGGGGCTGCGCAGCCGCACCTCCAGGCGATGCTCCGCGTAGCGGCGCACCAGTTCCAGCAGCAGGCTCTGGTCGTCAGGGGGCAGGGCGAGCCTCCCCACCTCTGCCGCCGGTGCTGCCAGCAGGGCCTCCAGCACGCGCACCAGCTCCGGGCGCAGGCGTACCGCCGCCGGATCCCGCGCCGCGTGGCGGCGGCACACCACTCCCCCCAGCGGGTGGCTCCACGCGGGCGCGCTTCCGGTCTCCTCTCCCCCCACGGCGCAGCGCTCCAGCGCGGGCTGAAATCCCGCCAGGGAGACGAGGTGCAGGCCGAACCACAGCACCGCCGGGGTCTCCTCCGGCCGCCGCAACAGCCGCAGCGCCTCCACCAGGAGGTGGAAGAGCCCGGGCTGCGGCTCCCGCTCCGGGGTCGCCGCCTCCACCAGCTCCGCCAGCAGTGCCGCCTGGCCAAACCGCCGCAGGTCCGTCCGCAGCGCGCCGGTCCCCTCGACCACCTCCACCTGGGCCACCACGTCCAGGGCCCCCCGGCCCCTGGCCAGCAGCAGACGCAGGTGAGAGAAGGGCTCCAGGGCACCGCTGCGCTTGCTGCTGGGCCTGCGCACCCCGCGGGCCACCGCTGAGAGCCTGCCGTACTCGCGGGTGAAGAGGGTCAGCACGCGGTCCGCCTCCCCCAGGGGACGGTGCCGCAGGACCACGGCTTCCGCCTTGTAGACCGGCATCCTTCCTCCCTCAGGCGCGGCCACCCGCACCCTGCAGCACGGTCACTAACAGCAGCGCCAGGCTCAGGCCTACCAGAAGCACCGTCGTTGCCCAGGCCACCGCGTTGCCCGCCGCCCCGTTGGTGTGCGCTCCCATCAGCCGCCGATCGTTGACCAGACGCAGCATGATCACCAGCACCACCGGAAGGAGGATCCCGTTGAGGGCCTGCGAGGCCACCATCACCGGGATGAGGGGCAGGCCCGGCCAGAGGATGACCAGGGCGCTCGCTGCCAGGACGGTCAGAAAGAGGCCGTAGAAAACGGGCGCCTGCGCCAGCGGGCGGTCCAGCCCGGCCTCCCAGCCGAACGCCTCGCAGATGGCGTAGGCTGTGGACAGGGGGATGATGGCTACGGAGAAGACGGCGGCGTTGAGCAGCCCCACAGCGAACAGCAGCGAGGCGTACCGCCCGGCCAGAGGCGCCAGCGCCCGCGCCGCGTCCTCCGCCGTCTCCACGCGGATCCCCTGGGGGAAGAGGGTAGTTGCGGTGGCCACGATGATGGAGCCGGCCACCAGCACCGTGACCAGCCCTCCCAGGATCGTGTCCGCCCGCTCGTAGCGCACGTCGTTGGCCGTCAGTCCCTTATCCACCACGGCCGCCTGGTGGTAGAACTGCATCCACGGCGCGATGGTGGTCCCTACCAGGGCGACGACCAGGACCAGGTACTCCGACCCCGGCCGCCAGGTCGGGACCACCACCGCCTGGAAGACCACCTCCCACTGCGGCCGGGCCAGGATGGCGGAGATGGCGTAGAGCACGTAGAGGGCGGAGGCTCCCAGGAAGATCCGCTCCACCAGTCGGTAGCCGCCGCGCAGCACCAGCACCGCCACCAGCACCGCCGCCAGCGGGACTCCCAGCAGCCGGGGGACCCGGAAGATCTCCAGGCTCCCCGCGACCCCGGCGAAGTCGCCGACGGTGTTCGCCCAGTTGGCCAGCAGCAGGACGGCCATCACCCCGGCGGTGGGGCGGACCCCCAGTTGCTCCCGCAGCAGGTCGGCCAGCCCCAGGCCGGTCACCGCGCCCATGCGTGCGGCCATCTCCTGAATGACGATCAGGGCTACCGCGGCCACCGGCAGGGTCCACAGGAGGGCATACCCGAAGTGGGCGCCCGCCGTCGAGTACGTGGCCACCCCGTTGGCGTCGTTGTCCACTGCCGCCGTAATGATCCCCGGGCCAGCGACGGCAAAGAACAGGGCCGTCCGCTGCCAGCGGAGGCGCAGCCCGGGCACGCCCTTCTACCCCCGCCGCACCCGGCGGATGCGCTCGAGGCGGCGAGGCAGGCGCCCCCCCAGGCGTTCGGCCAGGAGGTCCATCACGTCGTCGACGGCGACGATCCCCAGTAGCCGGTCCGCCGCGTCCACCACGGGGACCGCCAGCAGGTCGTACTTCATCAGGAGCGCGGCGGCGGCCTGGTCGCTCTCCTCGGCGCGCACAGCAATCACCTCGGGAGCGATCAGCGCGCTCACCGGAGTCTGCGGGTCGGCGATGAGCAGGCGACGCAGGGAGAGGACACCGACCAGGCGGCCCCCCTCGTCGACGACGTAGAGGTAGTATATGGTCTCCGCGTCGGGGGCCAGCTCCCGCAGGCGGGCGATGGTCTGCTCCGCAGTGAACGTGGCAGGGATAGCGATGCAGTCGGGGTTCATCCGCCCCCCTGCCGAGTTCGGCGGGTACGCCAGCAGGCGGGAGACCTCGGCCTTGGCCTGGGGCTCCATGCGCGCCATCAGGTCGCTGGCCGTCTCCGCCGGTAGCTCCCCCAGCACGTCCGCTGCCTCGTCCGCCTCCATCTCCCCCAGGATGTCCGAAGCCCGCTCCGCCGGAAGGCTGCGCAGGATGTGCGCCTGCACCTCTGTTTCCGCCGCCTCCAGGACGTCTGCGGCGTCCTCCTCGCTGAGGGCGTGCATGACCTCCACGCGCTCGTCGCGGTTCATCTCCTCCAGCAGCTCCGCCAGGTCGGCGGGGTGGATGGCCTGCAGCCGCTCCCGGGAGAGGCGGAGCTTGAGCGGGGTCACCGGCCCGCCCAGGGCGGCAACAACAGTCCAGGGCAGAGCGTGCTCAGGCAACGTCCGCCCCAGGCGCGCCAGGAGCCAGCGCGCTGCGCCCTCTGCTCCCAGCCGGCGCAGCAGCCCGGCGGCACCCACATCGACGCCGGAGAGCACCAGGTCACCGTTGGACCGGGACAGCAGCAGGTCGTTGACCTTGACCAGACGCACCCCCTGGGTGTCCACCACCTGCTTGTCCAGCAGGGCCTCCCGCAGGAGTACCTCGTCGGGCTGCAGCGGCCGGGGGGTGAGGGCAATACGGGGGACGTTCAACACGACCACGGGGTCGACCTGGCGCACCGCGCTCCAGGGGATCAGGGCCAGGCGGGGCCGGTCGACGTCAAGCAGGATGCCGACGACGCGCGGCCAGGTGGGGTGCACCTCCACTGCCAGGTCGGCCAGACGCCCCAGCACGAAGCCGCCGGCGTCCTGCACCCGCCGCCCCAGAAGCCGGCTGAAAGGCAGCACCGCGGCCAGCATGGTCGGTCCACCCGCTGTCGTCGGCGATCACAATCATCTCCGGGTCAACTCTCCAGTTGACCATACTGACGGCGCTGCAGGGTGTCAAGAAATGGTCAGGCCCGGCGCTCCGCGGCCTCGGGAGTACCCCGCTGTGGCTCCCACCCCGCGGGTGACGGCCCGCCTTCTGCTCCTAGGGCCGGCGCCTCCCCACCTCATTCCGGATAGAAGCCACGGATCAGGGCAGGCTTCTCCCGCCAGTCGGGGGTCACCGCCACCCACAGGTCCAGGTAGACCTTGCGGCCCAGCAGCGCCTCCGCCTGCACCCGGGCCGCGGTACCCAGCGCCTTCAGCTTCGCCCCGGCGGCGCCGATGAGGATCCTCTTCTGGGAGGGTTTCTCCACGTGGATGGTGGCGCGGACGTAGACGGTGCCGTCGGGCCGCTCCACGTACTCCTCCACCTCCACCGCCACCGCGTGCGGCACCTCCTGCCGTGTGTGTCGGATCACCTGCTCGCGGATCAGCTCCCGCACCAGGAACTGCTCCGGCTGGTCGGTGAGCATCTCCTCGGGGTAGTGGCGCGGCCCCTCGGGAAGCCGGGCCACCAGGCCGTCCACCAGGTCCGCCACCCCGGCGCCGGTCTCCGCGGAGATCCGCCAGGTGGCCACTGGCGGCAGCAGCGCCGCGGCAGTAGCGGCGGCAGCTTCCACCTGTGCGGGCGTGGCTGCGTCCACCTTGTTTACGATGAGCACCACAGGGGTGCGCACAGGCTGCAGCGCGGCGGCCACCAGATGATCCTCCCGGTCGACCCCTGAGGCGGCGTCCACCATCCACCCGACCAGGTCCACCTGACGCAGGGCCCGCCGCGCCCCCTCCACCATGAACTCCCCCAGGCGGTGGCGCGGCGCGTGGATCCCCGGGGTGTCCAGGAAGACGATCTGAGCGTCCGGGCGGGTGAGGATGCCCCGGACGACGGTGCGCGTGGTCTGTGGGACCGGGGAGGTCGGTGCCACCCTGGCCCCCACCAGACGGTTCAGCAGCGTGGATTTCCCTACATTGGGGCGCCCCGCCAGGGCTACGAATCCTGAGCGGTGGGCAGCCGCTCCCGTCACCGAGACGGTTTGGGCAGGAGAGCTTCTGCGCTGAAGGCTTCAGGCAGCAGGTCGGGAAGGCGCCATTCGCGGAAGGGTCCCCGGGGTCCGGCCAGGTAGACGGTCTGGACCCCGAACTCCACCATCACCTGGCGGCAGGCCCCACAGGGGGCGGCGGGCTCTGGGCTCCCGGTGACCACGGCCACTGCCCGCAGGCGGCGGCGGCCCGCCGCGGCAGCGGTGAAGATGGCCACGCGCTCCGCGCAAATGGAGAGGCCGTAGGAAGCGTTCTCGATGTTGGCCCCAGCAAAGACCGTCCCGTCCGCCGCCAGCACGGCGGCGCCCACGGGGTACTGCGAGTAGGGGGCGTAGGCACGGCGCCGGGCCCGGCGGGCCGCTGCCACCAGCGCGGCCGCCTGCCTGCCGGCCGCATCCGTCCTGCGGGCCGGGCCGATCATGGCCGCAGGGCGGGCCGGGGCATCAGGGTACCCGTTCCACCAGGGGTCGGGTGGCTGACGCCGCCAGCAGGCGGGATGTCGCCGCGGGCGTCGGGGCGATGCCGTAGGCGATGACGAACTGCAGCGCCTCCTCCACCGTGAGGTTCAGCGGCTGCACCTCCTGGGGCGTGGTGATTACCGTAAAGCCGGCGGTGGGGTTGGGGGAGCCGGGAATAAAGACGTGCAGCAGCTCCGCCGGACCGCCCTCCGCCGTGCCCCCGGTGACGAAGCCCAGGGCGTAGAGACCGGGCCGCGGCCACTCCACCAGCACCACTCGCTTGAAAGCGCCGCGGGCGCCGTTCTCGTCCGCGCGGAGGATGCGGTCGCTGAGCTGCTTGGCGGTGCCGTAGATCTTCCGGGCCACAGGTACACGCAGCAGCACCCCCTCCAGGAAACCAATGAGGCGCTGGCCGATGGTCCGGCTGGCCACCGCCCCCGCCACCAGGATCACAGCCACGCCGGTGGCCACGCCCAGCCCGGGAATGTGCCCGAAGAACGGCGCAAGCAACGGCTGCAGGATGTTGTCCAGGGTGGTGAACAGCCACCGTAGGACCAGGTAAGTGACCGCCAGCGGCATGACCACCAGCAGGCCGGTGAACAGGTACCTCTGCAGTCGGGCGCGCATGGAGGCGGGTTCAGGAGGCGGCGCGGACGGGACGGGTGATCTTCACCTTGCCGATGCGCTGCCCTTCCACCTGTTCCACCACGATTTCCAGGCCGTCGTAGGAGATGCGCTCGCCCGGCTCAGGGACGTGCCCCAGGAGGCTGTAGACAAATCCCCCCACGGTGTCCACCTCTCCGGCCGGCAGCGCCAGGTGAAGCTGGTCGTTCACCTCCTCGATGGAGGCCCGTCCCGCCACCAGGGCCACCTGGTCGTTGATCACCTCGACCAGCCGCTCCTCCACGTCGTGCTCGTCCATGATGGGCCCGACGATCTCCTCCAGCAGATCCTCTACGGTGACCAGTCCAGAGGTGCCGCCGTACTCGTCCACCACGATGGCCAGGGGAACCTTGCGCCGCTGCATCTCCCGGAAGAGCTCGTCCAACCGCTTGCTCTCGGGGATGTAGTAGGCGGGGCGCAGCAGCTCGGTCACCGGCGCGGACAGCTGCCCCGCGGTCAGGGGGCGGAGGAGGTCCTTCACGTTGACCACCCCGACGATGTTGTCCACCGAGCCGTGGAAGACGGGGAGGCGAGAGTGCCCGGTCTGCAGGATGAGCTGCGCCGCCTCGCCCACCGTGGCTCCATCGTCCAGGGCCACCATGTCGATACGCGGCACCATCACCTCGCGGGCCACCGTGTCGCCAAACTCGAAGATGGAGTGGATCATCTTCCGCTCCTCCTGCTCAATCACCCCCTCCTGCTCTCCCATCTGCACCAGCATGCGGATCTCCTCTTCGGTGACCATGGGAGCGTTCACGTTCACCCGACCGCCCAGGGGACGCACCATCACGCTGCTGGTCAGCGAGAGCAGCCGGATCAGCGGCGAGAGGAGGCGGGAGAGCAGAAGAAGCGGGCGGGCCAGCACCACCGCCAGGGCATCGGCGTGGCGGGCGGCGACGGTCTTGGGGATGATCTCCCCAACCACCAGGAGCAGGGCGCTCATCACCAGGAAGGCGTAGAGGGCGGCACGGTGAGGGCCGAAACGCTGCACGAAGAGCACGGCCGCCAGCACCGCAGCCCCCACGTTGGCGATATTGTCCGCCACCAGCAAGGTGGTGAGCACGCGGGCCGGCTGGTCCAGCAGCCCGCGAGCCGCCCGCGCCGCCCCCTCCCCGGCGTCTGCCCGCTGCTGCAGCCGCAGGCGGTTGGCGCCAAAGAAGGCGGTCTCGGCAGCGGAGAAGACAGCGGAGAGGAGCAACAGCAGACCGAGCAGGACGTAGACCAGCGGACTACTTGATGCGTCCAACGAGGCCAATCATCCTTTCCGTATCCGTACGGCGCACATCCCCGCGGCAGAGCCCGGAATGTGCGCGAGGCGGAGTGCCCTCCGCCCGGGATCTCAGTATAGCACACCCTCCGGCAGACCGCGGGCGACAGCAGGGCGCCGGGGCGGAGCCCCAGCTACCAGGCGCGGCGCTGGCCCTGCACTCAGCGCACCCTGGGCAGCAAGACGGCAGCGCCGGCCAGGGCGGCGCCCGCCGCCACCACCATTACCCCCGCGGCGGCGACGTCCTTGGCCGTTTTGGCGGCAGGATCGTGCTCCAACCCCACCACTCGGTCGACAAGCACCTCCACCGCAGTGTTGACCAGCTCCGCGCCCACCACGGCAGCGACGGCCAGCAGGAGAACGGCCGCTTCCAGGGGGCCCAGGCGGAAGACCGCGATCACCCCCAGGACCAACGCCGTGGCCACCCCGTGGATGCGCAGGTTGCGCTGGGTCCGCAAGGCGAAGGCCAGACCGGCAAACGCCTGGCGGAAGCTCTCTCGTAGGGTGCGGTTCATCCTCTCCCCCTCTCCGCCGCCTCCAGCGAGCGCAGCAGCGCCCGCTGTCGCCGGCGCATCCTCCGCGCCCCCTGCGGCGAGGTATCCTCGTGGCCCAGCAGGTGCAGGACGCCGTGGATAACCAGCAGACGCAGCTCCCGCTCCAGGGCGTGGCGATAGCGCCGGGCCTGTGCCGCGGCGCGCTCCGCGGAGACCACCACGTCGCCCAGCAGGCCGCCGCCCTCCTGGGGGAAGGCCAGGACGTCCGTGGGACCGGTGCGGCGGCGGTAGCGGCGGTTCAGCTCCGCCATGGCCGCATCGTCCACCACGGCCACGCTGAGCTCACTGCCGGGGGGACACCCCTCATGCCGCATTACCCACAGGGCGGCGCGACGCAGGGCCGCGGCTTCCACCGGCACGGCCCGCTGGCGGTTGGCCACCAGGACCCTCACCCGTGCCCCGCTCAGCGAAGCCTGCCGACGCGCTCTCGCCGCCGCGGCCGCAGGTCTCGCTCCAAGTCAGGATACTCCACCCGGGGGTGAAAGATCCCGGTGAGGATCCGGGTGAAGGCCTGGGCGATCTTCTCCAGGTCGCGGAACATCAGGTCACACTCGTCCAGCTGCCCGTCCTGCAGCCGCTCGTGGATGATGCGCCGCACCGCTTCGTAGATGCGGTCGGGCGTAGGCCGGCTCAGGGTACGCACCGCAGCTTCCACGGCGTCGGCCAGCATGACGATGGCTGTCTCCCGCGTCTGTGGCTTGGGCCCCTCGTAGCGGTACGCGGCCGGCTCCGGCTGGTCGCCGCGCTCCAGTGCCTGGTGGTAGAAGTAGGCCATCAACATGGTCCCGTGGTGCTCCGGGATGAAGTCGGCGATGACTTTGGGCAGGCCGTACTCCCGGGCCAGCTCCAGCCCGTCGCGCACGTGCGCCGCCACCGTGAGCGCCGAGAGGCTGGGCGACATGCGCTCGTGGGGGTTGTCCACGCCTACCTGGTTCTCCACAAAGAAGACCGGGCGGCGGATCTTCCCCACGTCGTGGTAGTAGGTCCCCACACGCACCAGCAGCGCGTCGGCGCCGATGGCCTCCGCCGCCGCCTCGGCCAGGTTGCCCACGATGACGCTGTGATGGTAGGTCCCCGGTGCCTCCAGCTGCAGGCGGCGCAGCAGCGGGTGGGCGGGGTTGGACAGTTCCAGCAGCTTGATGGGCGTGACCAGCCCGAAGAGGTTCTCCAGGTAGGGGAGGATCCCGATGGAAATGAAGCCGACGAGCAGGCCGTTGCCCGCCCCGAAGGCGGCATCAGAGATGATGGTGGGGTAGAACTCCTTGCGGTCCAGCAATCCCGTGGCCACTACGGCCGCGGCGGTGGCCGCACCCACCTTCATTCCGGCCACGATCAGGTCGGTGCGGTGGCTGATGCGGCGGATGGCATGCACCCCCACCACGCCGCCGGTAAAGGCGATGAAGGCGGTGCGCAGGTCGCCAGTGGCGATCAGGCCCACCAGCAGGCTCAGCACCCCCGCCGTGAAGAGGGCCAGGCGCGGCCGCAGCAGCACCGAGAGCAGGATGGGGCCCACGGCGGCGGGGATCAGGTTGAGGTTCACCCGGTAGGAGACGATCACCCGTCCCAGGGAGACGGTGAAGACTACCACCAGACACCAGAGCAGCAGGTAGCGGTTGGTCTGCCAGATCTCGGGCTGGTGCTGCCGGAGGTAGAGGCCGCTCAGGCCCAGGAGCACGGCGATGACCACCGCCATGCCCAGGACGATGTCCCAGCCCAGGGGCGCGCCCAGCAGGCCCAGGGCCTCCAGCTTGCGCAGGTGTGTCTGGGTGATGCGGTCGCCCCGGCGGACGATGATCTCGCCACGCAGCACCCGTACCCGCACCGGCTCCACCGCCTCTTCCGCCTCACGGCGCAGCGTCTGGGTGAACACCCGGTCGAGAACGAAGTTGGCCCGCAGGGCATCCTGCCCCACCGCGCTGGCCACGGCCAGTGCCCGGCCGGACAGGGGCGAGGCGCGCAGCATCTGGCGCACCTGCTCCCGGGCTTCCTCCAGGTGCTCGCCGCGCACACCGGCCCCCATCACCCGCTCCACCACGTCCACGGTGACCGCACGGGCCTGCGCCAGAGTATCCGGCTCCAGGGAAAGCGCCGCCGCGGCCAGCGGCGGAGACAGCACCTTCACCTGCTGCCGCAGCCGCGCCACCCGCTCCGCCTCACTTGTCCCGCTGCTGGCACTCACCCGGGCGATGACGTCGAAGGCCGTCACCACCGCCGTGCGCGCCGCCGCCGTGGCCTCGGGGTTCTCCCGGTAGACGGGCTCGACCCGGCTGGCGGCAATACGGCGGCGGATGGCCGTCTGCTCCTGGTCGATGTAGTCAACGGTGCGGGGCGCCTCGATGTCCTTCTTGGCCACATCCCCCAGACGCAGGACCTGCCGCCCGGGTACGTAGGGCAGCGAGGCAATCAACAGCAGGGTCAGGAAGGTGACCAGCCCGATGAGGCTCTTCGGGACCCACGGGAGAGCAAACAGTGGGGCCAGGCGACCCTGGACCCAGGAGAGGAGACTCATGTGCTGGTACAAGTCTAGGGCCATGGGTCGAGCGTGTCCAGCCGGCGGGCCGGTTCCAGCACTTCAGCGCGGATCCGGACGTGGGGGACTGGGCTGCAGGCCCGCCTGCACTAGGGGGAGGCCATGGAGGCGACAGCAGTCCGGCTGTGGGAGGCGAGGGTGCCCGGCCGGCGAATGTTCTTGTCTGAGAACGGGAACAGGGGTTGCGGGTCATGTCCACATCCATCGCTGCAGTGCTCCTCCCCGTCGGGGGCTATCTCTCGGGGTCGATTCTCCCGGCCCACATCCTGGCGCGGCGGCGCGGGGTGGACTTCCGCGCGCTGGGCAAGAACCCCGGCACAGCTGAGACCTTTCGTACCTTCGGCTTCCGGCCGGCGTTGCTGGTCTACCTGCTGGACGTGGCCAAGGCGCTGCTGCCCCTGGTGGCGGCCAAGCTGCTGCGGGTGCCCGGGTGGTCACTGCTCCTGACAGCGGCGGCCGCCGTCGCCGGGCACAACTGGTCAGTATACTACCGGTTCTGGGGAGGGAAGGGCCTGGCCACCGCCTCCGGGGTCCTCCTCTTCCTGGTCCCCCTGTACTTCTCCATCGCCCTGCTTCCGGCGCTGCTGGCCTGGCGGCGCACCGGGTGGGTACCGGCCAGCGGTGTGGTGGGATTCCCCATCATCATCGTCCTGACGTGGCTGGCGGAAACAGACCTGATCTTCCGCACGGCGGCCATCCTGCTGCCGCTGGTGATCCTGGTGCGGGTACGCCGGGACATCATCGCCAACTGGCCGTTCCGCCCGGCCGGCAGGGACGCTTCGCGCTGAGCCGCGAGAAGTGCGGCGGCGCAGGCTGACCGCCTAAGGAAGCAGATTCTGCAGGCGGCGGCGCAGAGCCAGGCGGGCCCGCGGTGTGCGCGGCACCACCAGGATGGTGTTGTCGCCGGCCACTGTGCCGGCGACCTCGGGCCAGCGGACCTCGTCAATGGCCTCCGCGACGGCGTTGGCCGTCCCGGTGGTGGTCTTCACCAGGATCAGGCCGCTGCCCTCATCGACACCCACCGCGTACTCCTGGAATGCCCTAGTCAGGCGGCGCTCCGCGTCAGGGGCCATGCGCAGGGCCTCCGCCGGCGGCAGGTAGCGCGCCCGTCCGTCCTGGGTGGGCACCTTCACCAGCCCCAGGCGCTTGATGTCGCGGGAGACTGTGGCCTGGCTCACCCGCAGCCCCGCCGCCCGCAGCGCCCGCACCAGCTCCGCCTGGGTGTGGATGGGCCGAGCGGTAACCACCTGCAGGATCCGGCGCTCACGCGGGCGCACGCAGCGCCTCCCGCACCCGCTGCTCCTCCGCCTCCGCCTCCGCGGCCCACGCCCGCAGCCGTCCGACCTCGGCCGCAGCCCGCGCGGCTGATGCGCGCACCTGACCCGGGGCGGTCCCTCCCGGGACGTCCTTGGCCTGGACGGCCGCTTCGGGAGTGACGGCGCGCCGCAGCTGCTCCACCGCTGCCCCGTCCAGTTCCGGGAGCAGCGCCGCCCACTCTTCCGGCGTCAGGTCATCCAGCGTCTTGCCCTGTGCCTCGGCGTGACGGACCACCTGCCCGGCCAGGTTGTGCGCCTGACGAAAGGGAATCCCCCGTCCCACCAGGAAGTCGCTGACCTCGGTGGCGGTGACAAACCCCGCATCCAGCGCGGCCCGCATCCGCTCCGGACGGAAGCGAGCCTCGGCCAGCAGCACGGCCAGGGCCTCCAGGGCCTCCATGGTGGCGTCTGTGGCCTCGAAGACCAGGAGCTTGTCCTCCTGCAGGTCTCTCTGGTAGCCCAGCGGCAGCCCCTTGAGCACTCCAAGCAGCGCATCCCGGTTGCCGGCCACCCGCCCCCACCTGCCGCGGATAAGCTCGGCGGCATCGGGGTTGCGCTTCTGGGGCATGATGCTGCTGCCGGTGGCCACGGCATCGGTGAGGAGGAGGAACCCGAACTCCTCCGTGCTCCAGATCACAGCCTCCGCAGCCCAGCGGGAGAGGTGGGTCATCAAAAGGGCCAGGGCATCCAGCAGCTCCACCGCGAAGTCCCGGTCGCTGGTGGCGTCCAGGCTGTTCTCGCTGGTGCGGGAAAAACCCAGCATCCGCGCCACCGCCTGGCGGTCCACCGGGAAGGAGACGCCTACGGCCGCCCCTGAGCCCAGGGGCAGCACGTCCGCCGCTTCGTAGGCTCGACGCAGACGGTGGCCGTCGCGGACCAGCATCCAGACATAGGCCAGCAGGTGGTGCCCCAACAGGGCCGGCTGCGCCCGCTGCAGGTGCGTGTAGGCGGGCAGGAGGAGGTGTCCGTCCCGCTCCACCAGGCCCAGCAGCGCATCCTGGACCCGCACCACCGCGCCCACAGCCGAAGAGGCCGCCTCCTTGGCCCACAGGCGGAAAGCGGTAACCACCTGGTCATTCCGGCTGCGCGCGGTGTGCAGCCAGCCCGCGGCGTCACCTATCCGCCGGAAGAGCTCCGCCTCGATCAGGGTGTGGACGTCCTCCGCCTGCTGGTCCGGGGGAAAGCTCCCCGCCTCGGCCTGAAGCAGCATCTCCCGCAGTGCATCGACGAGCTGCGCGCCCGGCTGCGGCGGCACGATGCCCTGCCGGAGAAGCATCCGCGCGTGGGCCAGGCTGGCCCGCAGGTCGTAAGGCAGCAGGCGGATGTCTACCGGGAGGGAGGCGGTGAAGCGGGCCAGGTGCGGGTGCAGCCTCCCCTGAAAGCGCCCACCCCACATCCGGTGCCCGCCGGGCTCATTCACGGGACGCCTCCGTATTCGCCCACCCCGGAAGACCGCCCTCGCGGACCTCCGGGGTCCCGGCCGGTGCTGCGCAGGAATCTCCAGGACATATCCCTAGCGGCCGGCCGGCTGCCTCACCTGCCGCACCAGATGGGGGTTGGTCCGGGCAAAGACCGACGCGGGCAGGCCGAAGAGACGGATGAACGCTCCCGCATCCGCGTGCCGGTAATCGCCGCCCGCCTCAAACGTGGCCAGGTCCTCGCGGTACAGCGAGTGGGGCGACCACCGGGCCACCGGCGCGCACGTGCCCTTGAACAGTCGCACCCGCACCGTCCCGCTCACGGTGCGCTGTGTGGAGGCGATGAACGCATCCAGCGCCTGGCGCAGCGGCGTGTACCACAGCCCGTAGTAGACCAGCTCGGCATAGCGCTGCGCCACCCCCAGCTTGAAGTGCAGAGTGTCTCGGTCCAGGGTGATGGACTCCAGGTCGTGGTGCGCCACCTGGAGGATGGTCCCTCCGGGGGTCTCGTAGACCCCGCGGCTCTTCATGCCCACCAGGCGGTTCTCCACCATGTCCACTCGGCCCACCCCGTGGCGCCCGCCCAGGCGATTCAGCGTCTCCACCAGCGCCACCGGCCCCAGGCGCTGCCCGTTCACCGCCGTGGGGACTCCTTCCTCAAACTCCACATCGACCTCCTCCGGGGCATCCGGGGCCAGCCGCGGGTCGGTGGTGTACTGGTAGAGGTCCGCCGGCGGCACCACCCCGGGATCCTCCAGGATCCCGCCCTCGCTGCTGCAGTGCCAGAGGTTGCGGTCGACGCTGTAGGGCCGTTCCCGGGTCACCGGCACGGGGATGCCGTGCGCCGCCGCGTAGGCAATCTCTTCCTGGCGGGAGTGCAGGTGCCACTCCCGCCAGGGCGCCACCACCTTCAGCTCGGGGGCCAGCGCGGCGTAGGCGAGCTCGAAGCGGACCTGGTCGTTGCCCTTCCCGGTGCAGCCGTGCACCACAGCATCGGCCCCCACCTCCAGGGCCACCGCCACCTGCGCCCGGGCGATAGCCGGCCGGGCCAGGGCGGTCCCCAGCAGGTAGCGGCCCTCGTACGTCGCCCCGGCGCGCAGCGCCGCGAAGGCGAACTCCCGGATGAACTCCTCCTTAATATCCACCACGTGGGCGGCGGCGGCGCCGGACTGCAGAGCCTTTTGCCGCACCGCCTCCAGGTCCTCGCCCTGCCCCACGTCGGCGATCACCGCCACTACCTGGCAGCCGTAGGTCTCCCGTAGCCAGGGGATGATCACCGAGGTGTCCAGCCCGCCCGAGTAGGCCAACACCGCCTTGCGCACCGCTCCCTCCGCCTTCATCGCCCTTCTCCTCCCTGCGCCGCCGGCACCGCCTGCAGCGCCGCTTCCAGGATCGTCAGAGCCTCCTGCACCTCCGCCGCACTGACCACCAGCGGCGGAGCAAAGCGCAACGTCCGCGGCTGGACCCCGTTGACCAGCAGCCCCCGGTGGCGGCAGGCCTCCACCACGGGGGCCGCCTCCCGGTCCAGATCCGCCCCCACCAGCAGCCCGCGGCCACGTACGGCGCTGATAGCCCCGCTGCGCTCTCCCACCAGGCGCAGCCCCTCCTGCAGCATCTCGCCCACAGTCGCCGCATGCGCCACCAGACCCTCCTCCTCCACCGTTTGCGCCACCGCCAGCGCCGCCGCGCAGGCCAGCGGGTTGCCCCCAAAGGTGGACCCGTGAGTCCCCGGCTGGAAGGCCTCCGCCACCTCCTGCCGAGCCAGCAGGGCACCGATGGGCACGCCCCCGCCCAGCCCCTTGGCCAGGGTGACCATGTCGGGGGAGACCCCGTAACCCTGAAAGGCGAAGAGCGTCCCGGTCCGCCCCATCCCGGTTTGCACCTCGTCCAGGACCAGCAGCAGTCCGTGGGCGTCGCACAGGGACCGGGCGGCCGCCAGGTACTCCGGGGTCGCCGGGTGGACGCCGCCTTCCCCCTGGACAGGCTCCAGCATGATGGCCGCGGTGCGCGCGGTGACGGCAGCGGCCAGCGCCCCGGGATCGTTGAACGGGACGACGCGGAACCCCTCGGGGAGGGGGCCGAAGCCCTCCTGGTAGCGGGCTACCGGGGTCGCCGCCAGGGTGGCCAGGGTGCGGCCGTGAAACGCTCCCGCCGCCACGATGATCTCAAAGCGGCCCGTGCCGCGGACGTGGTGGAAGCGCCGCACCAGCTTGATCGCCGCCTCGTTGGCCTCCGCGCCGCTGTTGCAGAAGAAGGCGCGGTCCAGTCCGCTGCGGGTGGTCAGCCAGCGCGCCAGCTCCGCCTGCTCGGAGATGAGGTAGAGGTTGCTCACGTGCAGCAGGCGGGCCGCCTGCTCGGCAATCGCCCGCACCAGCCGCGGGTGGGCGTGCCCCAGGCTGCTGGTGGCGATGCCGCCGACAAAGTCCAGGTAGGCCCGTCCCTCCAGGTCGTAGAGGCGGACCCCTTCGCCCCGGGTAAAGGCCACCGGTGCCCGGCGGTAGGTGGGCATCAGCACCTGGGCGCTCAGCCGGGCCACGGCCTCGGTGCGTGTCCCTGCACCCACGCGCTCCCCGGCGGCCGCGTGTCGTCCGGCCTCCACCGATTCCCCGCTCCCCGCGCTGTGCTCTGTCATCCGTTCCTCCGCTGCGGCACCAGCATGGTGCCTATCCCCTCCTCGGTGAACAGCTCCACCAGCAGGGCGTGCGGCACCTCACCGCTGATGATGTGGGCGGAGGCCACGCCGCCCTGGATGGCCGCCAGGCACGCCTCCACCTTGGGGATCATCCCTCCGGCGACGGCACCCTCGGCCACCAGCGCCCGCGCCTCCTCCACTGTGAGCACCGAGAGCAGCTCCTGCCGGCCGTCAGCCTCCCGGTAGACTCCTTCTACGTCCGTGAGCATGATCAACTTGCTGGCGCCCAGAGCCTGGGCCAGCGCGGCCGCGGCGTGGTCGGCGTTGAGGTTGAGGGCCCCCCCGGCCCCGTCACCGCCGACAGAAGCAATCACGGGGATGTAGCCGCTGCCGGTGAGCAGGTGGACGAGCTCGGGGTGGACCGCCGTGATCTGCCCCACCCGCCCCAGACCGGGCGGGGTGCGCAGCGGTGCCGCCACGAAGAGACGCCCGTCCCGGCCGGAGAGGCCCACTGCGTTGCCTCCCGCCTGGATGATCCGGCCCACCAGGGCCTTGTTCGCCCTTCCGGAGAGGACCATCTCCACAACCTCCAGCGTCTCCTCGTCGGTGACGCGCAGGCCGTCCACGAAGCGGGGTGTGTGCCCCAGGCGCTCCAGCAGGCGCGAGATCTCCGGCCCCCCGCCGTGCACCAGGACCGGGTGGATCCCCGCCGCCTGCAGCAGCACCAGGTCCTCCACCACCGTGCCGGCAGGATGGGTCAGCACGCTGCCGCCGTACTTGACGACAACGGTGCGGCCGCGCCAGGCGCCCACGTACTGCAGGCCGCGGGCGATCAGCGTCCCCTCGGCGGCCACCGCGGCGCGGTCAGTGTTCCCGGGACCTCCCCTGGCCGTGCTCATGTCATGTACCCGCTGTTCAGCCGCACGTACGCCTCGGTGAGATCGCAGGTCCACCCGCTCCAGGTACCCTCCCCCAGGCCCAGGTCGACCTCGATGCGGAACTCGGCGGCGCGCATGGCCTCCGCGGCCGCCGCCATCCGCTCGCCATTTCCCTCCCCTCCCTCTACCAGGCGCACTCCGCCTATGGTCACCGCCACCCGTGTCGGATCCACCTCCGCCCCGGAGCGGCCCACCGCGGCCAGGATCCGTCCCCAGTTCGGCTCCATCCCGTGCAGGGCGGTCTTCACCAGCGGCGAGGTGGCCACGGCTTCGCCAGCACGTCGGGCGTCCTGGTCACTGGTTGCCCCGGTGATCACCACCTCGACCACCTTGGTGGCCCCTTCTCCGTCGCGGACGACCAGCCGGGCCAGATGGCCGGTCAGCGCCTGCAGGGCCTCCTGGAAGGCGGCAAATCCCTGGTCCTGCGGGGAGCGCAGCACCGGCGCGCCAGAGGCGCCGGTGGCCAGCAGGAATATGGTGTCGTTGGTGCTGGTATCGCCGTCCACACTGATGCGGTTGAAGGAGCGCTCCACGGCGGCGCGCAGCGCCTGCTGCAGCAGGAGTGGAGTCACGGCCGCGTCGGTGGTGACCACAGCCAGGGTGGTGGCCATGCGCGGGTGGATCATCCCGGCGCCCTTGGCCATTCCCCCCAGGGTCACAACCCGGCCCCCCACCTCCACCTGCACCGCGCCAGTCTTGGGGAAGGCGTCCGTGGTCAGGATGGCCTCCGCCGCCCGCTCCCCATACGGACCCAGCTCCGCCGCCAGCGAGGGGATCCCGGTGCGCAGCCGCTCCATGGGCAAAGGCACACCGATCACCCCTGTGCTGGCCACCAGCACCAGCTCCTGGGCGATCCCCAGCGCCTCCGCCGCCAGCTCCACCATCTCCCAGGCGTCGCGCAGCCCCCGGGTGCCCGTGCAGGCGTTGGCGTTGCCGCTGTTGATCACCACCGCCTGGGCGCGGCCGTTGCGGATCTGTTCCCGGCTCACCAGGACCGGCGCCGCCTGCACCCGGTTGGTGGTGAAGCAGGCGGCGGCAGCAGCCGGGGCCTCGGTGACCACCAGCGCCAGGTCAGGCCGCTCCGGCTTAATGCCGCAGTGCCCGCCGGCGGCACGCACGCCGCGAGCGGAGGTGACGTCGCCGGGCAGCACGCGAGCAATCATGGGAACAACGCCGGGGCACGCAGCCCCAGCTCCTCGGGGAAGCCGAACAGCAGGTTCATGTTCTGCACCGCCTGCCCGGCCGCGCCCTTCACCAGGTTGTCGATGGCGCCGAAAGCGATCAGCACCCCGCTCGTACCGTCTACCCGCACGGCGAGGTCGCAGAAGTTGCTCCCCAGGGTGGCCTTGGTCTGGGGCAGGCTCTCCCCCTCCAGCACGCGGACAAAGGGCTCACCGCCGTACGCCTCGCGCAGCGCTGCCTCCGCCTCCTCCCGGCTCACCCGCCGCACCGGCTGCAGGTAGACCGTCGCTAGGATGCCCCGGGTCATGGGCACCAGGTGCGGGGTGAAGGTGAAGCCGGCATCCCCCGCCAGAGCGCGCAGCTCCTGCTCGATCTCCCCGCTGTGCCGGTGCCCGGGAGTGGAGTAGGCGAAGACGTTTTCATTGACCTCGGAGAAGTGGGTGCGGCTGGAGGCGGCACGCCCCGCACCGGAGACACCCGACTTGGCGTCGATCACGATGCCGGTGGAGCGGGCCAGGCCGCTTTGCAGCAGCGGCGCCATGGCCAGCAGCGCCGCCGTGGGGTAGCAGCCGGGATTGCCCACGATGCGGGCGCGCCGGATCCGGGGGCGGTGCAGCTCCGGCAGGCCGTACGCCGCCTCCTCCAGGAGGGCGGGTGCCGTGTGCGCCACCCCATACCACCGCTGGTACGCCTGCGCCGAGCGGAAGCGGAAATCCGCTCCCAGGTCGATGACCTTTACCCGGTCCCCCAGTCGCGGCACCAGGGTCATGGCCACCCCGTTGGGCAGGGCCAGGAAGACCACGTCCGAATCCGCCGCCACTGCCTCTGGGTCCAGGGCCTCGGTGCGCCCGTGGACGAAGCCCCGCACGTTGGGGAAGAGCTCGGCGAACGGCTCCCCCGCCCGCGTCTCCGCCACCAGATGGCGCAGGCGCACCTCCGGGTGGCCCAGCAGCAGGCGCACCACCTCGCCGCCGCCGTACCCCGACGCTCCAATGACGCTGACGTTGATCAATCTTCCACTCCCCGGCAGACGTTGCATAAAGATTAACAAATTCTGAAATATAATGCAAGGTCATGCGGCCGTGCCCAGAGTTCCGTATCCAGTCGCCACTCACCACTGTGGGGACGCAGGGGGGCGAAGCGGGGCAGCGCACCCACGATGCGCACCCGGTTGATCATCCCCGCGTATGTGGGGTCTGCCAGGATGACCTCGAGCCGCAGCCTGACCCAGTGCCGTCTTGCCGGTGGGCAGGCTGCTTAGGGTGGCCGCAGGGTCAGCTCGTAGAGGACCATGGCTGCCGCCACCAGGCCCGCCGTCTCCGTGCGCAGGATCAGCGGACCCAGGGTCACCGGGTGCGCTCCGTGGGAGGCGGCACTATGCACCTCAGTCTCGCTCCACCCGCCTTCGGGACCGATGCAGATGGTCACGGCGCCGACCCCCGCATGCGCCCGCAGCACCTCCCCCAGGGAGCGGCTGCGCTCCCCCTCCCACGGCAGGAGAATCAGGGACCCGGCCAGCTCCGGCCACAGCTCCTCCAGGGGCCGCGGTGCGTCCACCCGAGGGACGGTGCTGCGACCGCTCTGCTTCGCCGCCGCCGCAGCGATCCTCCGCCAGCGCTCCACGCGAGCTGCCGCCGGACGGGCCACCGCCCGCCGGGTGAGGACCGGTACGAATCGGGCCACCCCCACCTCGGTGCCCATGCGCACGATGGTGTCCATCTTGCTGCCCTT
>JAVKIA010000028.1:23168-34594 GCA_031459715.1 Armatimonadota bacterium
CCCTGCACCAGCGTGATGGCAATGGAGGGACGGACGCCGCTGCGCCTGGCCACGACCCGCCCGGCCACAGCGCGCGGGCCGACTGCGGTCAGCTCCACGTCCGCCTCCTCGCCCCGACCGTCGAAGACGACCACCCGCTCGCCGGGCCGCAGCCGCAGCACCGTGGCCGCATGGCGTGACTCCGCCGGCGGGAGGACCACCTGCTCCCCCCGCAGCACGCCGGGGGAGACCAGGAACCGGTGGGTCACGGTTCGGCCACAGCCGCCAGGAAGGCGCGCCACTCGCCTGCGGCGGCCACCTGGAGGGGGCGCAGGCCCGCACCACCCAGGGCCTGTCGCACATCCGCCTCACGTAAGTCGGTGATCCCCGAAAGAATGGCCCGCCCACCAGGGCGCAGGCGTGGGACGATCTCTGGAGTCAGGGAGATTACCGCACTAGCCGTCAGGTTGGCCAGGATGAGGTCGACCGGCACGTCCAGGGGAGCCAGGAGGTCGCCCAGCACGACCTCCACCGTCTGCTGCACGTGATTGTGCGCCACGTTGCTCCGCGCCACCTCCACCGCCAGGGGGTCGTGGTCCACAGCCAGGACACGGGCGGCGCCGAGCTTCGCCGCTGCCACCGCCAGGATGCCCGAGCCGGTGCCGACATCAGCGACGCTCCACCCGGGCTGCAGGTGCTCCTCCAGCAACTGCAGGCACAGTTGCGTCGAGGAGTGCAGTCCGCTGCCAAACGCCATCCCCGGATCGAGCCTGATGGGGACAGCGTCCGCAGGGAGGTCCGGACGCTCCCAGGTTGGCACCACCCACAAGCGCCGGCCCACCGGGAAGGCGTGGTAGTGTTCCCGCCAGGAGGTGGCCCAGGGCTCCTCCGCTGCCTCCTTCAGGGATAGCGTGGGCGGAATGGCCCCCAGCCCAAAGGAAGGCAGGGCGGCCAGCCGACGACAGAGCTCATCAAGTCCCCCGCCAGCTCCCTGAGCCTGCGGCCCGCCAGCCGCCTCCGCCCGCAGGTAGGCGCGCAGGCGCACCAGGCCGGCGGTCCCTTCCTCCTCGATCACCCCGCCGGTGGGCAGCTCGTGCAGCAGGGCGGCCACCGCCTCACGGGCCTCGGCAGGCGCATCCACGGTGAGCAGCAGGTAGCCCGCGGAGCGACGACCGACTCCCGCAGCGGCTACTGCAGCAGGTCCTTCATCTTGTTCCACAGGGACCTCTTCTGCGGGCGGAGGTGCTCACCGCGCAGCTCGGCCACCCGCAGGAGCAGCCGTCGCTGCTCGGCAGTCAGGTCCTTGGGGATCTCCACGCGCAGCCGCACATAGAGATCTCCTCTCCCGCCGCGCAGGTCGGGCATGCCCTGGCCGCGCAGGCGCAGGCGGGTGCCGGGCTGCGTGCCCGGGGGAATGGCCAGCGTGGTGGTTCCGTCGAGGGTGGGCAGTGCGATCTCGTCGCCCAGGGCGGCCTGCAGCATGGAGATAGACGCCTCCACGAACAGGTCGGCTCCCTCACGGGTGAAGCGCGGGTGGGGTCGGACGCGCACGATCACGTGCAGGTCTCCCCTCGCTCCCCCGCGGATCCCTCCTTCTCCCTCCCCGGCGATTCGCAGTCGCGTCCCCGTCTCCACCCCCGGGGGCACCTTCACGGTGAGCTCGCGGGTGGCTTCCCGCCGTCCCGACCCGCCGCACTCCCGGCAGGGGTGGCGTAGAACGGTCCCGCGGCCACCGCACTGGCGGCAGGTGACCACCTGGGTGAAGTAGCCGAAGACCGTCTGCTGCTGGTAGCGTAGCTCTCCGCTGCCCCGGCAGGCGGGACAGGTCTCGGGGGTCGAGCCGCGCTCCCGCCCGGTGCCGAAGCACGCCGTGCAGGTATCAAGGCGGGAGAACGTAATGGTCTTCTCCACACCGTGGGCCGCCTCTTCCAGGGAGATCTCCAGATCGTAGCGCAGGTCTGCGCCGTCGATGGCCTCCTCCTCCCGCAGTCGGGTGGACGGCCGTGCGCCGCGGCCGAAGAACATGTCAAAGAGGTCGTCGAAGGGGCTGAGCAGGTCGCCGAAGTCGCGGCCGAAGTCCCGCGCCGGCATATCGCTCACCCGGCCGTAGCGGTCGTACTGGGAGCGGCGGTCAGGGTCGCTCAGGACGTAGTAGGCCTCGTTGATCTCCTTGAAGCGCTCGTTGGCCTGGGGGTCGTCCTTGCGCACGTCGGGGTGGTACTCGCGGGCCAGGCGGCGATACGCCTGCTTGACCTCCTCCTGGGAGGCGTCGCGGGAGAGGCCGAGAATTGCGTAGTAGTCTTTCGCCATGGTGATCTGCCGTTGACGCTACCGGCGGACGCACCCCCGGCACTAGGCGCTGAGGAGCGCTAGCTCCTCGCTCAGGTTCTCGGCCAGAAACCGTACCAGCGGCACCGTCCGCTGGTACCGCATCCGCTTGGGCCCCACCACGCCCAGCGTGCCCACGGTGCGCCTGCCGATACGGTAGGTGGCCGCCACCAGGCTGCACTCGCGCATCGTCGGCGAGGGCATCTCGCTGCCGATAGTCACCCAGACGGGCCGTCCGGGTACGGGCCGCAGGATCTCCGCCATCTCCTCCTCCCGGGCCAGCGTGGCCAGGACGGCGGAGACCAGGTCGGGTTGGCGGAACTCCGGCTGCTCCAGGAGGTGCATCGCGCCCTCCACGAAGACCTGCCCCACCGCGGCGCGGCGGATGGCGCGGTCCAGCCAGCGGCGGAGGTAGTCGAAGAGCCGCTGGTAGCGGGCCATCTCCCCTACCAGCGCCTCCAGGCGCTCGCGGGAGATCTCTCCCAGCGTGAGCCCCTCCAGCCGCGCGCTGATCCCGCGCGAGAGGCGGTCCAAAGTCTCTGGTTCGATGGGTTCGGGCAGCTCAATGGGCTGTCCCCGGTACACCCCGGCGTCGGTGACCAGGACCCCGAGGACGCGCTGCGCCTCCAGGGGGACGAAGTGCAGGTGGCGGAAGAGCTGCTCCCGCGCACGCACGGTGACCACCACCGAGGGATAATGCACCTCCTCGGCCAGCGCCCGCGCCGCCCCCTGGATCAGCCGTTCCGCCTCTTCGGCCAGGGAGTGGATCTGGCGCCGCAGCCGCCCCCGTTCCTCTGCGGAGAGCCGCTCCTCGTTCAGCAGGGCGTCCACGTAGTAGCGGTAGGCGCGGTCGGTGGGGATGCGGCCGGCCGAGGTGTGGGGCTGGGTGAGGAAGCCCATCTCCTCCAGTGAGGCCATCTCGTGGCGGACCGTCGCCGAGCTCACCCGCAGGCCGCTGTGCCGCACGACGGCTTCGGAGGCCACCGGTTCGGCGGAGTGGATGTGCTCCTGGATAACCGCGGCGAGAATCCGCTGCTTGCGCGCGTCCAGCACCGGATACGCCTTCATGGCTCGTGCCCCGTCATTAGCACTCTTTTCCGGCGAGTGCTAACGTGCGCTCAGGCTAACATTCGCCCCCAGAGCTGTCAACCGGGCCGTCCCCTGACGCGGATCGGTCCCCGACAAGCATTATAAGCGCCTCCCGCAGGATAAGCGCCTTCCGGAGGAGGGAGTCAGCCCCGGACCCAGGGTGCTCCGGGCGAGGGCATCCGGCGCCACAGCAGGTCCCGCACCGCCCGGATCTCCTCCACGCGCAGGCTCCAGGAGGCGGTGACGTAGACAGCCAGGCCCAGGCTGCCTGCAATCAGGAGGAGCAGTGCGGTGGAGGCCGCCCCCGTGGCCAGCCGCCCCGTCGCTCCCAGCGTCACGGCCACAGCGCTCACCCCGGCCAGCGCCGCCGCGGCCGCGGCCCGCGTGACGGCACCCAGCGTGCGCCGGCCCTCGAAGCCCCCCAGGCGGCGACGCAGCAGCCACAGGAGCAGCGCCACGTTGGTGAGGTTGACGGTGGAGGTGGCCAGGGCGATGCCCGCCGCGCCCAGGGGCCGCATGAGCACGGGCGCCAGAATAGCATTGAGGATCACCATCCCCCCACCCACCTTCACCGGCGTGGCCATATCCTGCAGGGCGTAGAACGCCCTCGTGACGATGTAGTACGCCGCCACGGCGGCCAGCCCCAGGGTGTAGGCGCGCAGGGCGGAGGCCACCGCCGCGGTCGCCTCCGGCCTGAACTCCCCCCGCTGGAAGAGCAGGCGCACCAGGGGCTCGGCCAGCACCAGCAGCAGGGCCACCACGGGCAGGATGAGCACCAGGACCATGCGCAGGCCGAAACCTGTGGTCGCCCGCAGCCCGTAGCGGTCCCCGGCCGCCGCCTTCCGGGCTAAGGTGGGAAAGACAGCCGTAGCCAGGGAGATGGCGACGATGCCCACCGGGGCCTGCATCACCTCGTAGGCGTAGTCCAGCACGGCCACGGCATTCCCTCCCGGTCCGGCGGGCAAAAATGAGGCGAAGAAACGGGAGACGTAGGCGTTGATCTCCAGCACCGCCAGCCCCAGCATCGCCGGGAAGGCCAGCCGCCCGAACCGCCCCACCGCGGGATGCCGCAGCTCCAGCCGCGGCAGGTAGCGGAACCCTGCGCGCCGCATGGCGGGCCACTGCACCAGGAACTGCGCCGCGGTCCCCCCCACCCAGGCCAGCGCCATCCCGCGGATGCCGATGCGCGGCCCCAGCCACAGCGTGCCGCCGATGATCACCAGGTTGAAGACCAGCGGCGCCAGCGCCGGCGCGGTGAAGCGCTGGTGGGCCTGGAGGAAACCGGTGGCGTAGACCGCCAGGGCCAGGAAAAGCATGGCCACGAAGATGATGCGGGTGAGGTGGACCGCCAGGGGCAGCAGGCCGGGATGCGCCTCGAATCCCGGTGCCGCCACCTGGACCAGCAGCGGCGCTGCCACCTCTCCCAGCAACACCATGCCCGTACCCAGCAGCAGGACCAGGTTGAAAAGTATGGCCGCCGCCCGCGCGGTTTCCGCCCGGTCGCCCCGGGTCAGGTACTCGGTGATGGTAGGGATGAAGACAATGCTCAGCGTCCCGCCCAGCAGCAGCCGCTGGAAGAAGAACGGCAGGTAGTAACCGATGACGTAGGCGGCCTTCTCGTTGGAGGCACCAAACAGCGCCGCGGCCACAACCTCCCGCACCAGTCCCAGGAACCGGCTGGCCACGGTGGCCGCCGCCATGAGGGTGGCGGCGTGGGCGAGCCGGCGGGCGGTAACAGGTGCGTCCATGGGGCTCACTGCCTCCGGCGGGGCCTGCGCGCGGGTCGGGTGGCTGCTGGCGCCGCATCTGCGCCCGATGGTAGAATTACGGTCCGCATAGCGCCGGCGTCTTTCGCCGGGAGACGAGGTGCACGATGGCCAAGCGCAGCAAGTCGGGATTGAAGCGGCTGCGGCAGTCGCAGCGGCGGCGCCTGCGCAACCAGGCCGTCCGCTCGCGGGTGCGCACGCTGACGAAGCGGGCGGCCGCAGGCGGCGATGCGGAGCTGCTGGCGGCGGTGGCGGCGCTGGACAAAGCGGCGGCCAAGGGGATCATCCACAAGAATACGGCGGCACGGAAGAAGTCGCGGCTAATGCGCCGCTTCCGCCGGGCCGCTGCAGGCGCGCCGTAGCCGCGCGCGGGCGGGTGCCCTGCACGGTCACCGGGTATCCTTGCCAGCGGGGTGCGCGGGCGCCCGGCACAACCCCACCACCAGCATCTCCAGGGCCAGCTCCGGGCGGCCGGTGGACTTGATGGCCCTGTCGGCATCCTCCAGCTGGACAAAGATCTGCGCAAAGTCCTCCGCCCGGTAGTGGCGCGCCGCGGCCAGCAGCTTCCGGGCCGCGTAGGGGTGCACGTTGATGGCTTCAGCCAGCTCGGTCTCGCTGCGCGCGCCTGCGGCCACCGCGCGGGCCAGGCGGCGGTACTGTCCGGCGATCAGGGCCAGCACCGACAGGGGGTGCTCCGTCTGCAGGAGGGCCTCCAGCGCCTGCAGCGCCTTGCGCGGATTGCGCTCCCCGATGGCGTCCGTGAGCGCGAACACCGACGTCTCCGCCAGGCGGCTGGCCACGGCCTCGACGTCCTCTGCGGTGATCTCCTGACGCTCTCCCACGTACGCCGCCAGTTTCTCCACCTCCAGGGCCAGGGTGCGCAGGTGCGTCCCCGCCAGCGCCACCAGAGCTCCCGCCGCCTGCGGCCCCATGCGCTTGCCCAGGGCTGCGGCGGCGCGCACCACCCAGGCGGGGGCATCTCGCGGCGAGAGCGGGTCGCAGGGGTGAATGGTCCCCTGTTTCTGGAAGGTACGGAAGAGGCGGCCGCGCCGGTCCAGGGCGCGGGCGGTAAAGATGGCCACGGCAGGCGGCAGGCCGCGGGCCAGGTACTCCTCCAGGATCCGCAGGTCCTCTTCCGGCAGTTCGTCCAGGTGCCGGATCAGCACCACCCGCTGCGCTCCGAAGAAGGGCAGGGTGTCAAGGCGCGTGGTGATCTCCACCGCGGGGGTCGTGGCCGCGTCGACCACGTCCAGGTTCAGGGCGCGGTCCTGCGGCGGGAGCAGCCGGTCGATGAGGGCGCGTACCCTCTCCTCGACCAGCAGGTCCTCCTCGCCGAGAAAGAGGTGCAGCGCGCTCACCGCAGCCTCGACTGGCGCACGGTCTCCACAGCCAGCCAGCGGCCGTCGCTGCGCAGGATCACGGCTCCGTCACGGTCGGTGCGGTACACCCTGATACCCCGCTGCTCCAGCGTGCGCAGGGTCTGGGCGTGAGGGTGCCCGAAGAAGTTCCCCCGGCCCACCGAGATGACCGCATACACCGGGTGGACGGCGTCGACAAAGAGAGGCGTGGTCGATGTTCGGCTGCCGTGGTGGGCCACCTTGAGCACCGTGCTCTGCAGCCCTCCGCTGTGCACCAGCGCCGCCTCCGTCTCCGCCTCGATGTCCCCGGTGAGGAGCACGCTGAACCGGCCAAACGACAGCCGGGCCACCACCGAGCGGGCGTTCACCTGCTCCGCCGCGCCCCGGCGCTCTCCATCCTCCGGAGGCCACAGCACATGGGCGGCAGCTCCGTCCCCCAGGTCGATCCGCTGCCCCTGGCGCGCCAGGGCGTAGGCGGTCCGGCGTTGCCTGACGAGCTCCAGGAACCGCGCATACGAGGGACTCGCGTGGGGCACCCCGGGCTCGAGCACCAGATCCACGCTGAAGTTCTGCAGTACGGCAGGCAGTCCTCCCACGTGGTCCTCGTGGGCGTGTGAGAGCACGATCACGTCCAGCCGCCGCACGCCCAGCCGCCGCAGCGCCGGCACCACCCGCTGCATGCCCACGTCGGTCCGCGCGGGCATCGCTTCCCCGGAGCTGGCCGCCGCGTCGCCGCGCAGGCGCCCCGGCAGCTCCACCTCCCCACCGCCGTCCACCAGGAGGACGCGCCCCGAGGGGCTCTGGACCAGGATGGCATCCCCCTGGCCGACGTCCAGGACGCTGACCACCAGCAGCCGCGGGCCCAGGCTCCCCGGCAGGGCGCTTCCCGTGAACAGGAGCGCGGCGACCAGCAGAGCCCAGACGGCCAGCCCCACCCAGCGCACACCCCCGCGGATGGCGAGGACACCCCGCCTCAGGCGCGGCAGCGCTCCCAGCAGCAGGTAGGCCGCAACCGCCTGCCACCAGGCCACCGGGGGCAGCCACACCTCGGCCCCGGGCGCGCCGGCGAACAGCCGGGCCAGGGCCACGATCGCCCACACCGGTGGCAGGAACGCCGGGGCCAGGGTGAAGGCCGCCGGTGGGAGCACCAGACCCACCAGACTGAGGACGAACCCGGCAGGGACCAGCACGGCCACGATGGGCAGGACCAGGAGGTTCGCCGGGAAGGCGGCCAGGGAAACGCGCTGAAAGACCACAGCCAGCAGCGGGAGCACCGCCAGCTGAGCGCCCAGGGTGGCACCGGCCAGCCGGGCCAGCCAGCGCGGCCGCACAGGCGGCTCCAGGGCCGGAGAGAGGAAGATGAGCCCCCAGGTGGCCGCAAACGACAGCTGGAAGCCCAGGCTGAAGAGGGCGGCGGGGTAGAGGGCCAGCCACAGCAGGGCCGCCAGCGCCATGGCGGTGGCCGCATCGGTATCGCGGCGCAGCCATCCCGCCCCCAGGCCGACCAGGGCCATGATGGCGGCGCGGCCCACCGCGGCGCCCCACCCCACCATGGCAGCGAAGAGGAGTACCACTGCGCCGGCCAGGAGGAAGCGCAGGGCGGGGTGCGCCCGCAACAGCGCCAGCATGCCCACCACCGAGGCGGCCAGCAGCCCCACCTGGGCACCGGAAACCACCAGCACGTGGAGCAGCCCGGCGCGAAGAAAGAGTTCCTCCATCTCCCGGCCGGCGCCAGCCTGCGCCCCGAAGAGCAGCCCCGCCAGCACGCCGCCGTACGGTGGGGGAAGGGCCAGCAGGGGTGCCACGAACCGTTCTCGCAGGCCCAGGACCCACGCTGTCAGCGGATGCCCGGCGCCACGGCGCACTACCGTCGCCGGGCGGTGGGGCGGCACCCGCAGCAGGGCTGCGATTCCGCGCCGCTGCAGGGCCGCTCGCAGGCTGGGCTCGCCGGGGTTGCCGCCGTCAGGGGGCAAGACGATCACGCCCCGCGCAGCGATCAGGTCTCCGTAGCGCAGCGCCGGCTGCGGGGGGAGCGTCGCCATCACCGAGAAGGGCCGCGGCAGGGTGTGGCCGTCCAGCCGCCGCAGGCGCACCACGACCTGCTGGCGCCCGTCGCCCGTCCGCACGGGAGCGGCGACCACTCCCTGGATGGTGACCCGATGCCCGTCCCAGGCCGCGGCGGCCGCCGCCTCCTGCCGTGCCGGGTCCAGGAGCGCGGTCAGATACCCCAGCGCGGCAAACACGCACAGTAGCAGACCGGAGAGCACGCCGGTCCCCGCGGCACGGCGCGTGGGAACTAAGACGAGCTGCGTCAGCACCCAGGCGGCGTAGGCGGCGCCCGCTATGAGGACGACCGGTGCCGGGTCGGCCGGTTGCCGGTCGGCGGTCAGGATGCCGGCAGCAAACGCCAGGGTGACCCAGACAAGTGGACGGCCCACGCCGCGTCTATCGGCGGGGCCATCCGGAATTTGCGGGGCGGGGGATGTGGGGCGAGGTGGAAGAGGACGCCGCTAGGCTTTCGCCGCCACCTCCTGCTGCAGGCGCTGCAGGAAGGCGTCCACCGTCATCGGTCCCAGGTCCTCGCCGTCACGGCGCCGCACGGCGACCCGGGCGCTGGAGACCTCGCGCTCCCCCACCACCAGCATGTAGGGCACCTTCATCACCTGGGCCTGGCGGATCTTGTAGGCGATACGCTCGTTGCTGGCGTCCACCTCCACCCGCACTCCCGCTGTCCGCAGGCGCTCCCCCACCTGCCGGGCATAGGAGACCTGCCGGTCGGTGATGGGCAGCACCCGCACCTGCTCCGGGGCCAGCCACAGTGGGAAGGCCCCGGCATAGGCTTCGATGAGGAAGGCGATCATCCGCTCCATGGTGCTGATGATGGCGCGGTGGATCATCACCGGCACATGCGGCCTGCCGTCCTCGCCGATGTACTCCAGACCAAATCGCCGCGGCAGCAGGAAGTCCAGCTGCACCGTGGAGAGCGTCTCCACGGCGCCTGTGGCCGTGCGAATCTGCACGTCCAGCTTGGGACCGTAGAAGTTGGCTCCTCCCACCACCGGGGTGTAGGCCAGCTCCAGGTCGTCCAGCACGTCCCGCAGCAGCCCCTCGGCCAGCGCCCACAGTTCCTCGTCCTGGTGGTAGTAGGCCCGGTTCGCCGGGTCGTGCAGCGACAGGTCGTAGCGGTGGGCCTGCACTCGCAGGTCCCGGTAGACCCGCTGGATCAGGCGGACGACCGCTGCGAACTCCTCCTTGATCTGGTCCTGGCGGCAGAAGATGTGCGCGTCGTTCAGGGTCATGGAGCGTACCCGGTGCAGCCCCACCAGGGTCCCTGACCGTTCGTAGCGGTACATCCGTCCCAGCTCGGCGATACGCACGGGCAGGTCGCGGTAGGAGCGCTGCTGGTGCTTGTAGATCATGATATGGTGCGGGCAGTTCATCGGCTTGAGCACCAGTTCCTCGTGGTCGATCTCCATGGGCGGGTACATGTTCTCCCGGAAGTGCTCCCAGTGCCCGGAGATCTTGTACAGGCCCACCTCCGCCAGGTCCGGGGTGTAGACATGGTGGTAGCCCAGCTCCGTCTCCAGGTCCACGATGTAGCGCTCCAGGATGCGGCGCACCACGGCGCCGCGGGGCAGCCACAGCGGCAGCCCCTGCCCCACCTCCTCGGCGAAGGCAAAGAGCTGCAGCTCCCGCCCCAGGCGGCGGTGGTCGCGGCGGCGGGCCTCCTCCAGCTGGCGCAGGTGCGCCTCCAGCTGGGACGCCTCCGGGAAGGTGATGCCGTAGATGCGCTGCAGCATGGGCTGGTGCTCGTCCCCCCGCCAGTAGGCCCCTGAGACCGAGAGCAGCTTGATCGCCTTGATCCGGCCGGTGCTGGGCAGGTGCGGCCCGCGGCACATGTCCAGAAAGCCATCCTGGCGGTAGAAGGAGACGCGGGCGTCGGGGATCTCCTCCAGCAGCTCCAGCTTGAAGCGCTCCCCCATCTCCCGGTAGAGGTGGATGGCTTCGTCGCGGGGGATCTCCACTCGCTGGATGGGCTGGTCCGCCGCCGCCAGCTGGCGCATCCGCGCCTCGATGCGCTCCAGGTCCTCCGCCGTGAGCGGGCGGCCGATGTCGATGTCATAGTAGAAGCCGTCGTCGATGGGTGGCCCGATGGCCAGCCTGGCCTGGGGGAAGAGCTGCTTGACCGCCTGCGCCAGCAGGTGCGCGGACGAGTGCCAGTAGACCATCCGCCCTTCCGGGTCATCAAAGCCCACGAACTCCACAGCCGCGTCCCCCTCCAGGGCCGCGGCCAGATCCACCAGGCGCCCGTCCACCCGGGCCACCAGGGCGTCCTCACGCCCCACGTCGGCGGCGACCTGCGCCAGCGGCGTCCCCTGCGGGTACCGCCTTACCCTGCCGTCCTGCAGGCGGACCTGGACCTCATCCATGGTGTCTTCCTCCTCGCTCCCCAAACAACAAGCCCTCCGTGCAAGGGACGGAGGGCTCCGCGGTTCCACCCTGATTCCGCGGCCACAGGTTTCCTGCGCCACGGCACTCAAGACCCGTCATCACGGGACGGGACCGGCCGCCTTAGCGCCACCTGGCCTGGCCCGGGGCGTCTCGGCGGCGGGCTCGGAGGGGGTCTTCGGCCGGTTCGCCGGAGAGCGCTCGCAGCACCGCGCCCTCTCTCTGGACGGCGGAAGATCGGCCTACTGTCCTCGTCTTCGCCCCAACAGCCTGCTTGCGGGCAATTATAGGCCCGGTCGCGCGTCTCTGTCAAAGGGCGACTCCCCCACCCTGCAGACGAACGCCGCGCCCGGAGGGCCCGGAAACGCTGCTCCCCGTGGACGACCCCCTGTGCGGGGAGGGCCTGGACACGCTCCCGGGGTGCTACACCTCGTGGTCTTACCGCCAGAAGAATCGG
>JAVKIA010000029.1 GCA_031459715.1 Armatimonadota bacterium
TCGTGGAGCTCTATGAGGTTGTCGACCCTACCGGCCGCAATCCGGCGGTCCGCCAGCAGGAGACGGCCTGGTGGGCCCAGGGAATGGGCGCGGTCAAGTCCGTCACCGTGGACCTGGGATCGCAGCAGCGCTGGACCGCCGAACTGGTTTCCCTGGGAGCCGCGGTGGCTGCGCCCGCCCCGGCTCCCTCGCCCGCTCCGCCCGCCCCGGCTCCACCCGCACCTCCGTCCTCCCCTGCACCCCCTGCTCCCGCCCCCACGCCGGAGCCGACGCCTGTGGCGGCCCGTCCCCCGGCGCCCAACGACCGGGTGATTGTCCCGGGCGACCGCGTGGGGATCGTCCGCATCGGCGACTCACTGGACGAGGTGATCAGGACGCTGGGGGAGGTGCCGACCGCCGCCGGCTCGCAGCGTCCCGGGCAGCCCTCGGGCTGGATCCGCTACCAGTGGCGGAACCGGGTGTACGCATACGTGGAGAAGGACAAGCGGGTGATCACCGAGGCAGGCGTCTGGGCGCCGAACTCGAGGGAGATTGCACAGCCGCCGTTCCGCACATCCGAGGGCCTCGGCCTGGGGAGCACGGAGAGCCAGGTGGTGGCGGCCTTCGGCTCTCCCACCCGACGGCTGCAGGGGACCCGTCACGTCATCTACATCTACAGCCCCAGGGGGATCGCCTTCTTCATCGGCACAAGCGCTGAATACGCCTTCTACGGGCAGGTATATGAGATCTTCGTCTTTCCACCGGGGGAGTACTGATTCGGCGAGTGCTAACCCTTTAGAGATCCTGCCAGCAGACCGCGCATGAAGTAGCGCCCCAGGACCACGTACACCAGCATGGTAGGCAGCGCCGCCAGCAGGGCCCCGGCCATCTGCACATTCCACTCCACGATGTAGCTGCCCGCCAGGTTGTTCAGAGCCACCATGACCGGCTGCACCGCGGGGCGGGGCGTGACGATGACCCCGAAGAGGAAATCGTTCCAGATGGAGGTGAACTGCCAGATCATAACCACGGCGAAAGCCGGCATGGAGATGGGGAAGACGACGTGGCGGTAGATGCCCAGGATGCCGGCCCCATCGATCTTGGCCGCTTCTACCAGTTCGCCAGGTACCGTGGCGTAGTAGTTGCGGAAGATGAGCGTGGTGATGGGGATGCCGTAAACGACGTGCACGAAGATCAGTCCCGGGATGGTGCCGTAGAGCCCAATCCTGCTGAGGAGCTGCACCAGCGGGATGAGAATGCTCTGGTAGGGGATGAACATGCCGAAAAGGAGGAGGGTGAACAGCCCGTCGGCGCCCCGGAACCGCCACTTGGAGAGCACATACCCGTTCAGCGATCCCAGCGCGGCAGAGAGCAGCGTCGCGGGAACGGCCAGTCTCACGCTGTTCCAGAAGTTGCTGTTGATGCCGCGAAACCCCTGGCTCTCGCTGCCAAACCATGCCTTTAGGAAGCTGTCCAGGGAGAATCTGGTGGGCAGGTCCCACATACGGTAGAGGTTCACCTCTTCAAAGCTCTTCAGCCCCGTGATCAGCAGCACGTAGATGGGTAGCAGGTAAAAGAGGGCAAAGGCGACCAGAGTGGTGTAAATGGCCAGGCGGGGCCAGGGGAGCGGCCGGACGGCAGCGAGGGTGCGGGGCGTGCTGTCTATCGCTGCACCTCCGTCCTCAGACTGTAGATCAGGTAGGGCACGATCAGCGCAGCCACCATCACCAGCAGGATGATGGCAATGCCGGCGCCCTGAGCGAAATTGTTCCCGCGAAACGTGGTGTCGAACATGAAGAGGGCCGGTACATCCGAGGAGAACCCGGGCCCGGGTCCGGTCATCGCCACCACCAGGTCGAAGATCTTCAGCGAGATGTGCCCCAGAATGATCAACGCGCCCAGGGTGATGGGGTGGAGCAAGGGCACGATGATGTGCCGGTAGACCTGGAACTCGCTGGCCCCGTCCACCAGCGCGGCTTCACGCAACTCCTCGGGGATCCCGCGCAGCCCCGCCAGGTACATGGCCATCATGTAGCCGGACATCTGCCACACCGCGGCGATGACCACGGCCTTTATGCCGATGCGGGGGTCGGTGTACCAGCCGCTCTTCAGGGCGCCCAGCCCGACTCTGTCCAGCAGCAGGTTTACCCCGGTGCTGCCCAGTTCCGCACTGCCGGGATTGAGCAGCCAGCGCCAGACCACACCGGTGACGATGAAGGAGAGCGCCAGGGGAAACAGGTAGAGGCTACGGAAGATCCCCTCGCCGCGGATGCGGCGGTCCAGCAGCACAGCCAGGGCGAAGCCCAGCGCCAGAGAGGTAAGCAGGAAAAGGCTGGTGAAGGTGACGGTGTTGCGCAGGTCAATCTGGAAGCGCTGGGTGTTGAACAGGCGAAAGTAGTTCTCCAGCCCGACCCAGGAGAAGTCCGGCACCAGGTTGTCCCATCTGGTCAGGGAGGCGAAGGCGGTAAAGCCGATGAACCCGTAGACGAAGACGGCGATGGCCGCCAGGGAGGGGAGAACCAGCAGCACAGCAATAACCCGGTCGGGATTGCGCAGGCGCCACCGGCCGCTCCGCCAGCGCGCTGCGGCCAGGGGTTTGGTCTGGACCATCTCAGTCACCTGTCTGCCCTCCCCGCAGCCCGACCTGCCTGCAGATGACACCGCGAGGCAGTCCGGGCGGACTGCCTCGCGGGTCTCCGGGCGTTCTCACCGCCTACTTGCAGACCTTGGCGTCGCGGCAGGCGCTCTGTAGCGCAGCCTGCGTCTTGGCTACGTCGCCGCTGGTGACGAAGAGGGCCACGATGTCCTTGAACTTCGTGGCCCAGCTCTCAAAGGCCGCGGCACCATGCATGACGCTGGGCACCAGCGCGTTCGTCTTCCAGTCTCGTGCCGCCGACTGCAGGTACTGGTTGAACAGGCCAGGGGAGCAGTCGGTGCGGGCGCAGATGGAACCTTTCTTGGGGTTGAAGGCCTCCTGGCCCTCCCTGGAGCCCACCACCTTCAGCCAGTTGACCGCGTTCTGGCGGTTCTTGGCGCCCTTGGGCAGGGCAAAGCTGTCGGAGAGGGCGTCAAAGATTCCGGCAGTGCCCGGCGGAGGAGCCCAGCCGTAGCCTGTGTACCGCTTCGACTGGAACCAGCCATCCTGCCAGTCGCCCATGATCTGCATGGCACCCTTCCCATCGATGAGGTACTGGCCGGCGCCGTCCCATGTCAGCGCAGGGTGATCGGTGTTGACGTAGGTGAGCATCCGCTTGAAGGTGTTCAGCGCCTGGGTGACCCTGGCGTCGGTCCACGGAGTCTTTCCGGTCCAGAGGCCGCGGTAGCCCTCCGCCCCCAGCGTCCCGACCAGGACCACCTCAAACACGTGTCCCGCTTCCCATCCGTCCTTGCTGCCGAAGACGAAGGGGACGATCCCCTTGGCCTTGAGGGCGTCGGCGACCTTGAAGAACTCGTCGAAGGTCTTCGGAGGCGTCAGGTTGTTGTCCTGAAAGACCTTCCGGTTGTACCAGAGGACGTTAGCGCGGTGGATGTTCACCGGCACCGACCAGAACCTGCCCTGGTAGCGCAGCAGGGTGAGCAGGTCCTTGGGCAGCACCCGTTCCCATCCTTCGGACTTGAACAGATCGTCCAGCGGCTCCAGGAACCGGGCCGGGTTGTACTTCTCCACCTCCAGGCCTGCGTGCACCTGGAAGGAGTCCGGGGGGTCGCCACCGGCCAGCCGCGTCGCCAGGACCGCCTTGGCCTGCGCGCCGGCGCCGCCGGCCACGGTGGCGTTGATGATCTCCACGTTGGGGTAGAGCTTCTTGTACACGCTGAACAGGCCCGCGAGCCCTTCCGCTTCCCCGCCCGCGGTCCACCAACTGAAGATCTCCAGCTTTGACGGCGCTGCGGCCCAACCGGTAGGGGTCATGGCCCATAACAACAGACTTGCTACCGCCAGCCACCAGATCCTGCGACTCATGGTTCGCCTCCTTGAGGTGGACTTCAACACCTGGATGTCGTCCGCTGGTCGCCGGATCTCACCTCCTTCGTGCTCGAGCCGATTGAGGAAACGCTGGTGCAGCCACAGGGGTAGAGGACCGTCCACAAGCGGGTACGGTGAGCGGCGTTTCCCGTAGACTACTACGACACACCTCCGGGCGACCCTGCAAGGACATCCCCTGCTCCCCGCTCCCTCCTGCCCTGCGGCGCCGCATGATCAGAGCGCCCGAACGCCCACCTTTGGGACCAGGCCTTTCACCGTGGCCCCATCGATCGTTCCCGGAAGCAGGGTGGCCACATCCGCCGCCGCCGCCGCCATCCCCAGGCGGGTGGCCTCCAGCAATGGCTGCCCGCGCAGCAGGCCCGCCACCAGCCCTGCTGTCAGACTGTCTCCCGCGCCGATGGTGCTCACCCGGTGCACCTCGGGCGGCATGATCTGCCAGCGTCCCTCGGCGGTGCACAGCAGCGCGCCCTGCGCACCGAGGGTGATGAGGACACCGCCTCCAGCCGCATCCAGGATCTCTCCTGCGGCCTGACCAATCTCCTCCACCGTCTGCAGCGGCCGGGCCAACGCCTCCTGCAGTTCCAGGTGGTTGACCTTGACCAGAAACGGGCGCGCGGCCAGCCCCAGGCGGAGCGCTTCCCCCGCGGCATCCAGGATCGTGGGAATTCCCGGCGCCTGGCGGATGACCTGGGCGTAGAGCGAGGGCGGCACCCCGGGGGGCAGGCTTCCCGCCAGCACCACGGCCTGCGCCTCTCTGAGCGCCCTGCGGACACGCCTCTGCAGCCTGCTTACCTCCCGGGCGCCCACCGGAGGTCCGGGTTCGTTGATCACGGTCTCTTCCTTACCGGGATCGATGATCAGCGTGCAGACCCGCACCGGACCGGAGACCCTGATGACCTGCAGTCGGACCCCGTGCGCCCGCGCACCGCCCAGGATGGAGTGGGCCGCCGGGCCGTCCCCGACGATGCCCACCACGTCTACCTGGAGCCCCAGCGCGCGGGCGGCCCGGGCCACGTTGAGGCCCTTGCCGCTGGCCAGCTCCTCCGCGGACTCTGCTCTGTGCACGCGTCCCGGCACAAAGCCACGGACGACAACGATGCGGTCCAGACAGAGGTTGGGACAGACGACGAGCAGCATCTCAGGGCGGGAAGAGCTTGAACACCTCCAGCGGCTCCTGGTCCGCTGTGAAGAGGTGCGGCCGGGCGGCGCACTCCGCGGTGACCAGGGCTTCGGTCCCGGGACGCAGGCGGTGCCCCAGCAGGCGTCCTCGTCCCCGCCAGACCAGCAGGACGTACGGGCCCGCCTCCTGGCTTTCGAAGCGGGAGCGCACGACCAGCCGCTTCCCCGAGAACTTCCGCAGGCGGGGAGGGAAGATCCAGAACTCTTCGCCGCCTCGAGCCCGGGTCTCGGCAACGGGTTCGGTAACCAGGCGATGCCGGTCCAGCAGCCCCGGGTGCGTCGCCGCCGCGTAGTCGATCAGGGTCAGGGCCTCCTCAATAGAGGCAAAGCCCGGGTGCATCTGGGCGGGAGAGAGTAGCCGGTCCCCCCAGCGGTGCTCCAGCAGCGTGTAAACATCTGAGGGCTGCTGGATCTCCAGCGTCAGCGCCGTGCCCGGACGGTGCGGGATACCTGCGGGAACGAAAAACCCCTCGCCCGGACGCTGGTGGACCACGGGGGAGAGGTCCAGCACATCCCCGCGGGCGATAGCCTCGGCCAGGGTGCGACGGGTGACGCCGGGGTGGAGTCCGACGTGCGTGTACGGCACGGCCCCTCGGGGTCCGGGGAGGAAATAGTAGGCCTCGTCCTTGCCCCAGCGCTGCCCGGGAAAACGCCGGGGGTACCTGCGCACGTCGCGGTCTGTGGCGTGGAAGTGGAAGACGATGGGTTCACCCGGGTCCAGGATCTTGACCAGCAGGGGGAAGTCGCTCCCGTAGCGCCTGAACCTGCTGGCCCCTAGGATGCGCTCTCCGCGCCACTGCAGGGCCTGACGAAAGGTGATGGAGGCACGGCCGGTTTGGTCCAGGGCCAGCCGGCTGAGGCCCTCAGCCGACCGCAGGGATGACGAGGTAGCCCGAACGGTGGAGGCGATCCACCGCTCCGGGCGCCACAGCCGCGGTCGGGAAGTACCGCCGGAGCCGGGTGAGAAGCCCAGGCGCCCCCCATCCCTGTAGAGACGCCGCACGTACGTGGGCAGAAAGAGCAGGAGCCCTTTCTCCAGCATGCGGTCAAGCTGGTCGACCGCGTCCCCGCGCACGGTGCACGCTCCTCAGGGAACCCGGCGGGCCATCGGGCGTCTGCCGGAGCAGGGTGGGGTCGGGCATCCGCCGTGGATCCCTGGACTCACCGCCCGCTACGCCCGCAGCGGGGTGGTGTCGGCAAACCGTTGCGCCTCAGCCATGCTGCGCACTCCCGTGGAACCTCCCATGGCGGTGACGCACATGGCCCCCACGGCATTGCCCAACCGGGCCGCCCGGGCCGCGTCCCACCCTGCCAGGTAGCCGGCCAGGAAGCCCCCACAGAAGGCGTCGCCCGCGCCGGTGGTGTCCACCACGTCCACGAAGAAAGCGGGGACGCGCCCCCGCCAGGAGCCGTCGTCGACGTAGGCGCCTTCCTCTCCCAGCTTCACAGCAACAGTACCAACACCCAGCTCCCGCAACGCCGTGGCCATGGCGGGCGGGTCGGGGAATCCTGTGACATGGGCCAGTTCGGCCCGGTTGCCGAAGAGTACGTCCACGTAGGGCAGGCAGGGGGCCAGTGCGCTCATCCAGCGTCCGTGCGCGTCCCAGGCCGTATCCAGGCTGGTGCGACATCCCAGAGCCTTTGCTCGCCGCAGCAGTGCGGCGGCAGGTTCCCCGTCCAGCCCGGGCAGGAGGAAATAGCCGCCCAGGTGGACGATCCGGCTGCGAGCCAGCAGCGCCTCGGGCACATCCTCCAGGTGCAGGCGGACGTTTGCCCCCGGCATGTGCAGAAACGAGCGGTCGCCGCTGCTGGCGACGACCACAACGGTGGCTGATGTGCTGGCCCCTGTGTCCTGTGGCACGTACGCCTCGATACCGTTCTGGCGCAGGACGTCCACCAGGAAGGCGCCCAGACGGTCTGCGCCGACGCGGCCGACCACGGCGGTGGCGACACCCAGCTTGGCCAGGACCACCCCCGTGGTGTGGGCCAGGCCACCAGAGTGCAGCTCAATGCGTTCGACGAGCGCGAGACTCCCTGGGTGCGGCCATTGGTCTACAGGCCGCACGATCACGTCCGCGACGAGGACTCCCACGCAGGTCACGTCGGGCATCCGGCGTCTGGGTATTCAGCAGGCGAGATTCCCTTTCCTGTCGAAAGGCTGAACCGTGCGGCCAACCCGGATTTACCCGTGAGGCACGGCACCTACGGCAATCCTTCTGCACCAGGACGCGGACAGGGATGCAGTCGGCGGACAGGGGCAGTTACCGGCCAGGCGAAGAGGCGGCAGTTCCGCAGTGGCAGCCGCCCCGGGGCACGTTTCTGGGTGTGTACTACGTGGAGACCACCACCGACCTGGAGCGCACCGCGGAGTTCATCGCCCTGGAGGAGAGCGCCGGCGCCTGGTGCGGCCAGGGCGCACCCACAGAGCTCTACGCTCGATCTGTGGCCCGGGTGCACGATGTGCGCCAGATCGCGCCGGGTGAGGGGTACGCCGCCATTGCCTTTCCCACGGCCAACCTGCCTGACCGCGGTTCGCTCTTCCCGGCCATCTGGCTCTACCTCACGGCGGGGCCGCTGTTTGAGCGCCCGTTTGCCCAAGTCGTCCGCCTGGCAGACTGTATCCTGCCGGAGGAGCTGCTTCGTGCGTTTCGCGGACCCCGGTTTGGCATTCAGGGGACGCGGGCGGTCCTGGAGAAGAGCCGCGACGCCCTGCTCTTCGGCGCCATCATCAAGCCTGGGGCGGGTCTGACCCCCGACGAGGTGGCTTCGCGTTGCGCAGAAGCGGCGCTCGGAGGGATCGACCTGATCAAGGACGATGAGAAGATGAACAACCCGCCCTATTGCCCGCTGGTGCCGCGGGTGCGCGCGGTCTCTGCTGTGCTGCGTCAGGTGCGTGGGGTGGAGGGGGGCGTCATCTACTGCGCTCACGTCACCGGGCGGCCAGATCAGATGCTTCAGGCGGCACGGGAGGCCGTGCGGGCCGGAGCCAGCGGATTGATGGTCAACGTGTTTGCTGCCGGTCTGGCATCCCTGCAGATGTTGAGCGAAGACGAAGATGTGGGCGTCCCTATCTACGTGCACTCCGGAGGTCGGTCGGTGCTCTCGCAGCGGCCGGGATACGGGATCGACACCAGAGTCTACGCAAGATTCGTCCGTCTGCTGGGCGGGGACTACCTCGACCTTTACGCCCAGGGCGGGTACCTGCGCAGCGGGAGCCTGACGGAAGCCAGGAGCCTGGCGGCTGTCCTGCGGGATCCCTGGGCGCACATAGCGCCGGTGCTGCCCACCTGCTCCGGCGGGCTGACCGCCCGCACGCTTCCAGCCAACTATGACGCCTTTGGACGTGACGTCCTCCCCATGGCCGGATCCGCCATCTTCGGCCATCCGCTGGGCCCTGCGGCCGGCGTCACCGCCCTGCGCCAGGCGGCGGAGAGCCACTTTGCCGGGATTCCCCTGGAGGAGTACGGCCGATGGCATCCGGAACTGGCCGCCGCCCTGTGATGCCCGTGCACCAGACCCCCCGGCGGATCTACAGCTTCGGGCTGTGGACGGTGATGCACCGGGGAGCCGACCCCTTCGGGGCCCCCACGCGCGCGCCGCTGGGCCCCCTGGAGGCGATCAGCGGCCTGGCGAAAAGCGGGGCGGGAGCCTTCGAGCTCCACGCCGAGGACCTCATTCCCCCGGGGAGCTCCCTGATCCAGCGCGATCGTCTGATCTCGGAGGCCAGGCGGTGGATGGACGATACGGGGATGGTCTGCGCCGCCTGCGGCGCCGACGTCTTCTCCGACCCGGTGTTCAAGGACGGCGGCCTTGCCTCCAGCGAGGCCCGGGTGCGCCGCCTGGCTGTGGCCCGTTACCAGGCGGCGATCGACGTGGGCCATGCGTTGGGAGCGCCTCTGTTCAACATCTGGGGTGGGCGGGATGGCGCTGAGGTGGACGCAAGTCGATCCCCCTTAGAGGCGTTGCAGCGCCTGCGGGACGGATTCAACGAGCTGGTCGAGTACATTGCCCGGCAGGGGTACGAGATGCGCCTCTCCATCGAGCCCAAGCCCAACGAGCCGCGGGGCGATCTCTACCTGGCCACTGTGGGGCATGCCCTGGCCTTCATCGGCACGCTGGACCACCCCGAACGCGTGGGCGTGGTCCCGGAGCTGGCGCACGCGGCCATGGCCGGCCTCAACCCGGCCCATGAGGTGGCCCACGCCTTATACGCGGGTAAGCTCTTCGGCATCCACCTGAACGCGCAGCGCCCGCTGCGCTTTGACCAGGACCTGCGGTTCGGTGCCGCCAACCTCAAGGACAGCTTCTTCGTGGTGAAGCTGCTGGAGGATGCCGGCTGGCCGGGACCCCGCTCCTTTGACGCCCACCCATACCGCACCACCGACGAGCGGGAGGTCTGGGAGTTCGTCAGGGGGTGCATCCGCGCCTACGAGATCCTGGCGGAGAAGGTGCGCCGCTTCCACGAGGACCGGGAGGTGCAGCAGCTTCTGGAGGAGATCAGGCGCTGGGATGAGGATGCAGAGGGGGACGGGTCTGCGTCGCCGCCGGGTGGCGCGCACCGGAGCTTCCTCTACGAGCGGCTGGACCACCTGGTCTTCGAGATCCTGATGGGTACACGCTGATAGGCACAGGCTTCTGTGGCACGTTCAGGGCATTGGGGGACTGCGGAGGCTCTCCGGAGTAGCTTTCGTCGGCGATTTCAGGCTGAACCCGAGATCCTCTGCCGCGCGCCGGGACGCGTCAACATCATCGGGGAGCACACCGACTACAACCAGGGACTGGTGCTGCCGGCGGCCATCGACCGCTACGTCTTCGTGGCCGCCCGGAGATGCGCCGGGCCGGTTCTCCACTGGTACGCCGCTGACCTGGACGAGGAGGTCATCCTCCCCGCCGACCGTCCCCAGGCGCCGCCGGCGCCGCGCTGGGCGCGCTACATCCAGGGAGTGGCCGGGGAGCTGCTGCGCGCCGGGGTGCGGCTGCACGGGATGATGGCCGCAGTGGGCGGCGACCTGCCCGCAGGCGCCGGCCTGAGCAGCTCGGCTGCCCTGGAGGTGGCCGTGGCTCTGGCACTGCTGGCGGTCGCTGCTGTCCACCTGGAGCGCCGTCAGGTGGCGCTCCTGGCGCAGCGCGCCGAGGTGGAGTTCGTGGGTGTGCGCTGCGGGATCATGGACCAGTTCGCCGCGGCGCTGTCTAGTCCTGGATGTGCGCTGTTCCTGGACTGCCGCTCGCTGGAGTACCGCCACGTCCCTCTGCCTCCTTCCCTGGTGCTGGTGGTCTGCCACACGGGCGTGCGGCGGGCCCTGCAGGATTCCGCCTACAACCAGCGGCGGCAGGAGTGCGAGGAGGCGGCAGCATTGCTGCGGCGCATCCGGCCGCAGATCCGCAGCCTGCGCGACTTGGACCTGGACGACCTGCCGTTACTGGAGGGACTGCCCTACCCACTGGGTCGCCGGGTGCGTCACGTGGTCACAGAGAACCGTCGTGTGCGGGAGGCTGTGGCTGCTTTGGAACGGGCGGATGTTGCCGCGCTGGGCGGGCTGCTGGCTGCCTCGCATGCCAGCCTGCGGGACGACTTCGCGGTCAGCATCCCCGAGCTGGAGGCGATGAAGGCTGCGGCCGACGCGGCACCTGGCTGCTTAGGCGCCCGCCTGGTCGGTGCGGGATTTGGCGGAGCGGTCCTGGCGCTGGTGCAACGGGCCGCGGCGACGGCCTTCGTCGGGGCGGCGGCCGCAGCCTACCAGGCGTCCACCGGGCGGGAGGGGGCGTACCTCGTCTGCCAGGCCGCGGGCGGGGCGGAGGTCAGGACAGCGGACCCGGGCGGAAGGTCTTGAGGATCTGGTCGCACTGCTTCTGCCCCTCCCGCCACCGGTCCAGCGGCTTGGCACAGACCACGTAGCGCAGGGCGCGCCGCCCGGTGACCAGCAGGCCAACGGACGCCCACTCGGCACCGGAGGAGGTGCCGGTCACCTCGAAGCGGTGCCACACCGTCCCTTCCTCCTCCTTGAAACGGCGGAATCCGGAGACCCCGTGGATCGGCAGGAGGTTCAAACCCAGGTAGCGGGCTTCATCATCGCTGAGCGGACCGGGACGGAGCTCGGTGAACACCAGAAGGAACTCGGCCGCAGCAGGTGGCTCCGCGCTGCCGGCCGGGAGAAACCAGACGCGGAGGTCCTCGCTGCTCCTGTGGACGTCCCACCCCTTGGGATAGGCGATGGCAAACTGCTGCCGTGCGCTGGTGAAGGTGACCAGGGCGGGCGGGCGTGCGCAGCCCGCAGCCAGCCCCGCCGCGCCGGCCAGTAGCGCCACCGTGCGACCGAATCTCCTCACCCGCCTCCTATGGTACCGCGGCCGCCGCCCCTTGACCGCCGCGGGGCGCCGGGAAATAGTTGGGGCAGAAGCATGATCACGGTAACCATGGTGCTGCCCTGAGGGCGGCGCGACTAAAGGTGCGGGTTCAGGAGCTGCACCACCCCCGGCCGGTCGAGGAAGAGCCGCTGCGCCCGGCCACGCGGCCGGTCCCCATCCCCGGTCCGGGAGAGGTCCTGCTGCGGGTGGTGGCTACGGGGGTGTGTCACACCGACCTGCACATCGCCGAAGGGGAACTGCCGCCGCGCCTGCAGGTGGTGGTGCCCGGGCACCAGGTGGTCGGCATCGTGGAGACAGCCGGGCCAGGGGTTGCCCTGCCTGCGGGGCAGCGTGTGGGCGTGACCTGGCTCTACCGCGCCTGCGGCCGGTGCCCGGCCTGCCGCCGCGGGGAGGAGAACCTCTGCCCGGAGGCGCGCTTCACCGGTTACGACGTGGACGGCGGCTACGCCGAGTTCATGGTGGCCGACGCGGGATTCGTCTACCCGATCCCCGAAGCCTTCTCCGCCGCGCAGGCGGCCCCGCTGCTGTGCGCCGGGGTGATCGGCTACCGCTCACTGCGCAAAGCTGACGTCGCCCCCGGGGAGCGGGTGGGCCTGTTTGGCTTCGGAGCCTCGGCGCACCTGGCCATCCAGGTGGCGCGGCACTGGGGGTGTGAGGTCTTCGTCTTCACCCGCAGCCCGGAGCACCGGGCCCTGGCCGAGGAGTTGGGCGCCGCCTGGGCCGGGTCGGCCGACGACCCACCGCCGCGGCCGCTGGACCGGGCGGTGCTTTTCGCCCCCGCCGGAGGGCTGATTCCCCGGGCCCTGGCGACACTGCGCCCCGGTGGGACCCTGGCCATCAACGCCGTCTACCTGGACCGCATTCCGGAGATGGCCTACGGGCTGCTCTACGGCGAGCGCACCCTGCGCTCGGTGAGCAACCTCACACCGCAGGATGCCCGGGAGTTCCTGGCCCTGGCCGCGGCGATCCCGCTCGTCACCGAGGTGGAGGTGTTCCCGCTGGAGGCGGCCAACGCGGCGTTGCAGAAACTGAAGCGCCGCGAGGTCAAGGGCGCCGCAGTGCTGGCCATAGGGGAACCGGGGAGCGTGCTCGGGACCTCCGGCCCGGCGTAGGCGGAGTCTCCCGGACGCGCAGGCGATTGGCGGGGGCCCTATCGCCACTTGATGGTGCAGCCCCGGGGCGGGGTCTGCACCACCGGCGGGGTCCGGCCCGCCAGCACAGCCTCGATGGCGTCGCGCAGGTAGTGCTGCCGCACCCCATGCGGGTCCTCGAAGTTGTCGTCGGGCGCACCGTGGTAGCGCAGCGTGCGGGCGGCGTCGAAGAGGAAGATCTCCGGGGTGCGCGTGGCGCCGTACCGCCGCGCCACCTCCTGACTCTCATCGAAGAGGTAGGGGAAAGGGTAGGCCTTCAGCCGCGCCCGCTCCTGCATCCGGGGAAAGGCATCTTCCGGGTACTTCTGTGGGTCGTTGCTGTTGATCAGGACGAAGCGGACGCCCCGATCGGCGTACTCTCGTTGCAGCCCAATGACCCGGTCCTCCCACGCGCGTACGTAGGGGCAGTGGTTGCACCAGAAGATCACCGCCAGGACCTTTGCCCCGGCGAAGTCCGCTTCGGTGTACGTCCGCCCGTCCACCCCGGGCAGGCTGAAGGGGATGATCTGCTGGTGCATGGCCAGGGTCATACGTCCACGCCTCCTCTCTCGGGGGCCGCCGCCTGCGCCGCGCGCACCGCCCGCCGCAGCATCTCCGCCGACGGCAGCGGCGAGACCCGCCCGTCGTCCATGAGGTAGAGGCGGCAGGTGAGCCGTCCGTCGGCGGCTGCGGTCTGCGGCTGGACGTCGTGCCCCTCCACCCGGATCGTGGGCGAACCGGGGAAGGCCAGCGCTCGGGCCATCTCCTCCGTCTCCACGTGGATCACCCGTACCTCTGCGGGGATCCCCTCCTCGGCCAGGACGGCGCGCAGCCGCTGCAGGGCCTCCTCGTGGGACGGACAGCCTTCCCAGTACAGAAAGTCAATGCGCACAACGCTTCCCATTATATGTCAGCGCCGGCAGCCGCTGTTGAAGCAGTGGTCGCGGAAGCGCAGGTGCATCTGCCCGTCGATCCGCCCGAACCCGCGCAGCTCCAGGGATGTGTCCATCTTCACCTGACGCCACAGCAGCCTTCCGCCGACTTTGACCCAGTCGATCTCTGTTCCCACCGGCCCCCAGTCGTAGGTGAGCAGCAGGCTGTAGTAGGCGCCCTCTTCGTCCACCACCGCAGTAATGAGGAAGGCGCCGCCCGGCCGCGTCACCAGGGCGCGCTGCGTCGGCTGGTAGAGCCAGCGGGCCACAGCGCGACGCACCCCCGGGTCCCGCAGGTCGCCGGGCCGGCCGTAGCGCCCGATGATCTCGGTGACGATGTCCTTGCGCACCGCACCCAGGAGGTAGCGGCCGCCGGGGAGCTCCTCGGCGATGAAGACGTCGTATTCGTCCAGCAGCGCCAGGGTGCCCTCTTCCTGCTCGACGCGCTCGGCCAGCACTTTCTTCAGGTTGGCCTCGAAGGGCCGCAGGACCAGGGGAAGGTCGAGGCGGGTGATGGTGACCTGGCGGCGGCGCAGCCCCCCGGGCGTTGCCCGCCACTCCCGGTAAGACCCGGCGGCCCTGACCGTGAGGCGCCCGCCCCGCCACATGGCGACCATGTCGCCCTCAAAGAGGGCTCCCGCCTCATAGGGCGCAGGCGAAGGATCGGTGAACATCCGCTGCAGCAGGACCTCAACAGAGACGTGGTTCGCCCCCGCCGGCAGGGGGCCGGCCAGGAAGAGGATCAGCGGGATCAGGAAGAGATACCGCACCGTAGAGGAATTATACATGGCGCTTCGGGCGCGGACACCTTCTGCGCCGACTTCCTGCGGGAGCTGCTACTATAGGCTGCAGCATGAGCATCCTGCCTGTGAGGTGGCGTCCATGGACATGCTGGAACTGATCAAGACCCGGCGCAGCGTCGCCCGGATGAAGCCTGACCCCGTGGACCGAAGCATCATTGAGCAATGCCTGGAGGCCGCCGTCTGGGTCCCCAACCACCGGCTCACCGAACCCTGGCAGTTCTTTGTCCTGGAGGGGCAAGCCAAGCGCCGCTTCGCCGAGATCCGGCGCGACTTCCGCCGCTCCACCATGCCCAATCCCGACGCGCCCGAGGTGCAGCCCGCGCTGGAACGCCTCTACCAGGAAACGGCGCAGACGCCGGCCATCATCATCGTCACCTCGGCCCTGGCCGAGGACCCGGAGATGCGGGAGGAGGACCTGTGGTCGGCTTTCGCCGCGGCGTACGCCCTGATGCTGGGGCTGTGGAGCTTCGGCGTCGGCTCCTACTGGCGGACCGGCCCCCTGCGCGACTACCCGCCATTAAGGGAGTTCCTGGGGCTCCCGCCCGAGCGGAGGATCACCGGCGTCCTGTACGTGGGCTACCCGGCTGAGGTCCCGCAGAAGCGCCGCACCCCCGCCGCGGAACGGACGGCCTGGCTGCGATAGGGCACCCCCAGAATCGCAGGTCATTCCTGGGGACCCCGCCCTCAGTCCAACCTACGGTCATGTTGGTTGGACAGGCAGCTCGCGGCGAGGGGAGAGGGAGGGGCTGGTCTGCCGACGAATCCAGACTCGATTTCCGGCTCCGGGGGTGAGCAGTGGCGGAAGGCTCGTACGTCCAGTACCTGCAAAACGTCCCGATCTTCAGCAGCCTGTCGGCCGGGGAGCTGGAGGCTGTGACCCGGTCCCTGAAGGAGCGGACCTATGAGCCGGGCGCCCTGATCGTGAGGCAGGGCGACCCGGGCATTGGGTTCTTCCTCATCGTGGAGGGGCGGGTGGAGGTGAGCCACGACGGGCACCACATCCGCGACATGGGCCCGGGGGAGTTCTTCGGCGAGCTGGCGCTGCTGGAGGAGCGCGCCCGCACCGCCACGGTCACCGCCCGGGAGCGCACCCGCTGCCTGCAGCTGGTCCGCTGGGATTTCCGGGCGCTGCTCCAGGAGCACCCGGAGATGGCCGTCCGGCTGCTGGAGGTCGTGGTGCGCCGGCTGCGCGAGCACCCGGCGGTGCAGGAGACCGACTGACGCCTGCGGCGCCGGGCTCTGAAGCCTGCAGGCGAGTCCTGATGGTTGGGTCCCAATGACGGAAGGGAGATAGCCGATGGCCCGTCCCAAGGTATATGTCTGCCGCCCCCTGCCCGAGCGGGCCATGGCCCTGCTGCGGGAGCGTACAGAGATGCGGGTGTGGGAGCAGCACGATGTCCCCCCGCCGCGCGAGGTCCTGCTGCGGGAGGTGGCCGATATCGACGGCCTGCTCTCCCTGCTCACCGACCGCATCGACGGCGAGCTGCTGGAACGGGCGCCGCGGCTGCGCGTGGTCGCCAACTATGCGGTGGGCTATGACAACATCGCCGTCCCCGTGGCCACGGCCCGCGGTATCGTGGTCACCAACACCCCCGGAGTGCTCACCGAGACCGTCGCCGACTTCGCCATGGCCCTGATCCTGGCGGCGGCCCGCCGCCTGGTGGAGGCGGACCGGTACACGCGGGCCGGACAGTGGCGTTCCTGGGAGCCGATGCTCTTCCTGGGGCAGGATGTGCACGGGGCGACCCTGGGGCTGGTGGGCCTGGGGCGCATTGGCAGCGCGGTGGCCCGCCGGGCGAAGGGATTCAGCATGCGCATCCTCTACTACGATGTGGTCCGCCGCCCCGACCTGGAATCGGAGCTGGGAATCGAGTACCGCCCCTTCCAGGAGGTGCTGCGGGAGGCGGACTTTCTCAGCATCCACACCCCGCTCACCCCGGAGACGCGCCACCTCATTGGCCGGGAGCAGTTGAAGATGATGAAGCGCACCGCGGTCCTGGTGAACACCGCCCGCGGGCCCATCGTGGACACCCTGGCCCTGGCCGAAGCGCTGCGGGAGAGGTGGATCTGGGGCGCGGCGCTGGACGTCTTCGAACAGGAACCGGTGCAGCCCGACCACCCGTTGCTGGCCCTGGACAACGTGATTGTGGCCCCTCACATCGCCAGCGCCAGCATCGAGACCCGCACCCAGATGGCCCTGATGGCCGTGGAGAACCTGCTGGCGGTGCTGGAGGGGCGGCGCCCGCCCAACCCGGTCAACCCTGAGGTCCTGGAGTCTCCCCGGCCGCGGCCGTAGGCCCCGACCCACCGGGCGCGGCCGCAGGTCCCGCTTCCGCCGGCTGCGCAAAACGCCAGGAGGGCCATCGTTCGGCGCTCCTGGCGTTTTGCGGGATCTATCCGCGGCTATTCCTTGAACACCGTCCAGGTGCGGAAGCTCATGTCCGGGTTGAGGATGATCCCCTTCACGTTCTTCTGGTAGATGGCATAGGCCTGCAGGTTGTTGGACCACATGGGCACCAGGATGGCGCTCTCCGCCAGCAGGCGCTGTGCCTGCTGGTAGAGGCGGGTGCGTTCCGCGCGGTCAGCCGTCATCTTGGCCTGGGTCAGCATCTGCTTGAACTGATCGTAGTACTGCTTGTCCCGCGCGCTGGTCGCCTTGTTCAGGAAGGTCCCCAGGCCCTCCGGCGATTCGATCAGCCAGGGGGAGAGGAAGTTATCCGGGTCGACGAAGTCCGGGAACCACCCCAGGAAGAACATGCCGAACTGCCCGGCGGCCATGGACTTGGTGTAGGTGGCCCACTCCTGGGTCTTGATTTCCACGCTGGCCAGACCCGTCTCCTCGATGGCCCGCTTGACTACCGCGCCGGCGTCGGGCTCGGTGTTCCCGTAGCGCACGGGGGTCAGCCACAGGATCAGGGTCAGCTTCTTGCCCTCGCTGTACCCGGCCTCTCGCAGCAGGCTGCGCGCCTGGTCCAGGTTCCGCTTGGGGAAGGCCTCTATGTGGCTCCACAGCCCCGGTGGGACCATGCTGTACAGCGGGGTGTTGATGCCGCCGAAGACGTTGCGGGCGATGCGGTCGCGGTCCAGGGCAAAGGCCACGGCGCGGCGCACCCGCACGTCGTCGAAGGGCTTGGCCGTCACGTTAAAGACAATGTACCGCACGGAGAGGCTGGGTCCGCGCAGCACGGACACCCGCGGGCTCTGCTGCAGACGGCGGATGTCCTCGGGGTTGAAGGTGCGGAAGCCCACGTCCACCTGCCCGGCCTCCACCGCCGCCGCCAGGGCCGAGGCGTCGGCGTAGAAGACGGTGATTACCCGTTTGCTCCGGGGCTGAGGACCCCAGTAGCCGGGATAGGCCTCGTAGACCGTGCGCTGGTCGGGCACGTACTGGGCCAGGCGGTAGGGGCCCGTCCCGACGAAGCGCCCCTTGGCGTACTCGTTGGCCGGCCCGGTGAAGCGGTAGATGTGTGCGGGCGCCACGCCCCAGGTCATGCGGGAAAGGAAGGTGGCGTCCCGCTCCTTGACCCTGATGCGCACGGTCCGGGTATCGACCACCTCGACCGTCTTGATGTTCTCGATGAGGGCCACACCGCCCTCAGGCCCCTTGCGCCGCAGCACCGTCTCCAGGGACTGCTTGACCGAGGCCGCGTCGAAGGGCCTCCCGTCGGTGAAGGTCACTCCCGGGCGCAGGCGGAAGGTGTAGCTCAGCCCGTCCGGGGCGATCTGCCAGGACTCGGCCAGCTGGCCGACGATATCGGTCGTCCCCGGCTTGAACTGCACCAGGGCTTCGGAGATCTGTCCGAAGACGTGCCAGGTCCAGTAGTCGTATGAGTTCTCCGGGGACAGCTCCGTGATCTTATCCGTGGTGCCCAGGACGATGGTGTCCTGGGGCGCCGCGGCCGGTGCGATAGCAGGACCCCCGGCCAGCAGCAGCGCCGCCAGCAGCAGGACTCCCAGGGCCAGGCGCGATTGTCTCATGCCCCCACCTCCTGTGAGAGGATTCTGCAGACCGTCGGACAGTGGCTCAAAGAAGGAACATTCGCCGGCGAGGCGGGCCGCCCTGCTGCGGCGGCTGGCGTAAGGCCCCCGATGGTCAGGCGGGGCGCCCTGCCGTAGAGTGCTCACACCAGGCGCCGCCGCCTGGGATTCAGCCGGTCGTTGACGCCCTCGCCTATCATGCCGAAGCCCACGGAGAGCAGGATGATCATCAGCCCGGGGAAGGTGATCAGCCACCAGTACCCCGCCTGGAGGAACTTCTGGCCGTTCTGGATGTCGAAGCCCCAGTCCGGCGTGGGGGGCGGCAGGCCGAAGCCGAGGAAGGAGAGGGCTGCCTCGGTGAGGATGGCATCGGCGATGTTGAACGAAGGCACCGTCATCACCGCGGACATCGTGTTGGGGGCGATGTGTCGCACCAGCGTCCGTGCCCCTGAGGCCCCCAGGGCCCGTGCCGCCTCCACGAACTCCTGTGTGCGCACCGCCAGCACCTGCCCGCGAGCCACCCGGAAGTAGGTAGGGATGTAGACGAAGGCGATGGCCGCCGTCATGTTGGCCAGCCCGGGACCCAGCATGGCCACGATAGCGATGGCCAGGATCAGGGCGGGGAAGGAGTAGATGGCGTCCATGACCAGGGAGAGGACCCGGTCCAGCCGGCCGCCGGCGTATCCGGCGATCCAGCCCAGCGTGGTGCCCAGGACCAGGGAGAGGGCGCAGGAGATGAGGGCTACCAGGATGGGCACTCGCCCGCCGTGGAGCACCCGACTGAACACGTCCCGCTGCAGCTGGTCGGTGCCCATGTAGTAGGGTCGGCCAGGGGGCTGCAGGCGTTCGCCGTCGGTAGGCACCGTGGGGTCAAAGGGAGCGAGCAGGGGCGCCAGCAGGGTCACCGCCGCCACCAGTCCGACGATGACCATGCCGGCAACCAGCAGGTAGTCGCGGCGCAGGCGCAGCATCAGAAGCGGATCCGCGGGTCGAGGCGGGCGTAGAGCACGTCCACCAGCAGGTTGACCGCGGAGATGAAGAAGGCGATGAAGACCACCGCACCCTGAATGGCGGTAAAGTCCCGGGAGGAGATACCCTCCAGCAGGTAGCGGGCGATCCCCGGCCAGGAGTAGACGGTCTCGGTGAGGATCGCCCCCGCCATGAGCAGGGCGAACTGCAGTCCCACCACCGTAACGATAGGGATCAGGGCGTTGGCCAGGGCGTGCCGCGTGATCACCTTTCGCTCGTGCAGTCCCTTGGCCCGGGCCACGGTGACGTACTCCCGGTCCAGTACCTCCAGCATGCTGGAGCGGGTCATCCGGCCGATGAACCCGGAGACGACGATGGCCAGCGTAAGGGCGGGCAGGATCAGGTGGCGCACGGCACTGGCGAACAGGGTCAGGTCGCCGCGCAGCAGGGTATCCAGGGTGTAGATGTTGGTGATGGGGACGAAGAAGGCGGCGGCCACCGGGTCCAGCCGTCCGCCGGCGGGAAAGAGCCGCCAGCGCACGGCGAAGAGCATGAGGAACATCAGGCCGATCCAGAAGATGGGCATGGCGAAGGAGGCGATGTTCAGCACGCGGATCACGTGGTCGGCGCGGCGGTCCCGCCGTACTGAGGCGTAGACGCCACTAAAGAGCCCCAGCAGAGTCGCCCCCAGCATGCCAAAGATGGCCAGCTCGAAGGTGGCCGGGAAGCGCAGCAGCAGCTCCTGCGCCACCGGCAGTCCGGTGCGCACCGAGGTGCCGAAGTCCAGGCGCACGGCGTCGCCCAGGTAGTCCAGGTACTGCACCAGGATCGGCCGGTTCAGGCCCAACAGCTCCCGGCACTGGGCGATGTCCTCCGGGGTGACATTGCGGCCCCCCAGCAGGGCCAGGCAGGGGTCTCCGGGCAGGATGCGCAGGATGACGAAGACCAGGGAGAGCAGGATGAGCAGCATGGGGACAGTCAGCGCCAGCCGGGCCACGATGTATCGGAACATGGTCCGTCTCCAGTCTACGTCAGGGGCGACCGCGGGTGTATGTCAGTGGCGGCCGCGGGTGGCCCAGCGCTCGATCCCGCGCACGCCCAGCGAGCCCACCAGACTCATGGTCAGGTAGAGCAGCGCCACCATATTGTACGTCTGGAATGAGCGGAAGGTCCGGGCGTTGAGCAGGGCGCCGGAGTAGGTGAGTTCCTGCACCGAGATCACCGAAGCCAGCGAGGAGTCCTTGAGCATGGAGATGAAGTCGTTGGCCAGCGGCGGCAGGATCACCCGCACCGCCTGCGGCAGGATGATGAAGCGCATGGCCTGCCAGTAGGAGAGCCCCAGGGAGCGCGCCGCCTCCATTTGCCCGCGGGGGATGGACTCGATGCCCGCGCGGTAGATCTCCGCCAGGTAGGCCCCGTAGCCGATCCCCAGGCCCAGCGTGGCCCGGACCATGTCGTTGCGGAACCAGCGGATGCCGGTGGCATCCGCCAGCGCCGGCGTGACCACGAAGGCGATGTAGAGGAGCTGCACCAGCAGCGGAACGCCGCGGATGACCTCGATGTACAGCCGGGAGAGGGTGTAGGGGACCGGGTGGCGGGAGAGCTGGGCCAGCGCGGCGATCAGCCCCAGGACCATGGCCAGGGCGTAGGAGGAGACGGCCAGGCGGATGGTAAGGACCACGCCTGCGGCCAGGAACCGATAGGTTTCGACGTAGACGGGGGAGTTGAGGATACCGTAGAGGACCAGCAGCCCGCCCAGGATGAGGATAACGCCCCACCAGGGCACGCGCTGCAGGACATCGAGAGGAAGCAGCCGTCCCCGGGCGGCGAGGTGGGCCGCGGCTTCTGTGGGGGGTGCGGTCGAGGGCCCCATGCAGAGAAACCGTTCGGGTGCGGGGAGGTGCCTCCCTCCCCGCACCCGAACCAGCAGCCTGCCCCAGAGCCGGGCTCAGCCGGTAGGCGGGAGTCCCAAGAACCGCCTGCGATCCCCGGGGTGCCCCCGGCTAGCCGGGCCGCCAGCCAGCGGCACTACTTCGGCTTCCACTCCACGAACCACTTCTGGTAGAGCTTGTCCAGGAAGCCCTGCTCCTTGAGCTGGGTGAGGGCGGCGTTGAAGGCGTCCTGCAGCGTCTTGTCACCCTCGCGCACCACGATCCCCAGACCCTCGCTGGTGAGCTTCTCCCCCACCACCTTTAGCTGCCCGGGGTTGGTGCCCATGTAGCCGGAGGCAGCCACGCTGTCGATGAGCACGGCGTCTGCATCCTTCTGCAGCAGGGACTGCACGGCCAGGTCGAAGGTGCGGAAGCGCTTGACCTCCTTGATCTTGCCCTCGTTCTGCAGCTTGGTGGCCAGCTCGTCATTGGTGGTGCCGGTCTGAACGGCCACAACCTTGTCCGCCAGGTCGTCAGCCCCCCTGATGCGCTCCTCGTCCGAGCGCACCAGGACCACCTGCCCCACCTCGATGTAGGGCATGGTGAAGTCCATGGTCTTGTCGCGCTCCTCGGTGATGGTCACCCCGGAGATGACGGCGTCGTAGTCCCCCTTCTGCAGCGCGGCGAAGATGCCTTCCCAGGCCGTGCTCTTGATCTCCGGCTTGCAGTTGACCAGGCGGCAGATCTCGTTGATCAGGTCGATGTCGTAGCCGATGATGTTCTTGTTCTCATCGAGCATCTCGAAGGGCGGGTAGGTGGCGTCGGTAGCCACGCGGATGGTACGCCCTCCCAGATCTGGAACCTGAGCGGCCGGCGCTGGCGCGGGAGCCGGCTGTCGCGCCTGCTGTCGCTGGCACCCGGCGGCGACCAGCGCCGCCGCCACCAGGATAACCGCGAGCACCCCTGCAGATCTGCGCATGATCCCTCCTCCCCTGCGGTGCGGGTAACGGTGTCCTCAGCACATCGCGTCCAGGAGTACTTGGGTAGTTCTTTAGCCTGGCGTGATCTCCTCTTTCGCCTCTGCCGCAGGCCGGAACGTTTTGTTCGTCTCCGGTCGCGGTGGCGAAGGCGCCGACCGCGCTGCTGGGATATACTGAAGGACGATACCTGTGCAGACTGTGAGGTGGTCACTGTGAAGTCCCGGGACCTGGCTGCGGCCGCAATCTTTGTGGCTCTGACCTTCGTGGTTACGCGCTACACGGTGATTCCCATCCCGGCGACGAAGGGCTACTTCAACCTGGGAGAGGTGGTCATCTACATCGCCGCCCTGGCCTTTGGGCCGCTGGTGGGGTTGCTGGCCGGTGGCGTGGGCTCGGCCCTGGCCGACCTGGCCGCGGCACCCCAGTTCGCCCCATTCACCCTGGTGATTAAGGGCATCGAAGGGTACCTGGTGGGCCGCCTGGCCGGCCCGACGACGCCCCTCCGGCTGCGGGCCACGGTCCTGGGTGGGGCCTGGATGGTGGCGGGCTACTTCGCCGCGGAGACGCTCTTTGCCCGGTTCCTGGGCATCGCCCCCACACCCGCCACCGCCGTCGCCGCTGCGCTTACCGAGGTGCCTTTCAACATCGTGCAGGTCACTGCCGGCGTGGTGGTGGCGGTGCTGGTGGCGGTGCGCCTGGTGCCGCTGATGGCGGAGAAGCCGCGGTAAGCCCGCTGCTGGGACACCGCCGGCTCCACGGTGGCGCCAGGAAGAATGCTCAGGGTCAAACGTATCTACGAGCTGCCTTCCCCCGGAGACGGGCAGCGTTTTCTGGTGGAGCGTCTCTGGGCCCGCGGGGTGTCGCGGCAGGAAGCCCGGCTGGCGGGGTGGCTGAAGGATCTGGCCCCCAGCCCGGAACTGCGCACGTGGTTCGGGCACGATCCGGCCCGCTGGGAGGAGTTCCGCCGGCGCTACCGCGCGGAGCTACAGGCGCCGGAGAAGCAAGCGCTGCTGCACCGGCTGGCCGCTGCCGCCCGGGCCGGTCCGGTCACGCTGGTCTACGCCGCCCGCGACAGGGAGCACAACAGCGCGGTGGTGTTGAGGGAGGTCCTGGAGGAGCGGTACCTGCGGCGAAGGTCTCCCGCGCCCCGGGCACAACAGGCGGGGCGGAGACAGCGCGCCGGCCAGGCACGGTAGACGGGGCGGGCAGGGCCCGGTTCCGCCGGCCGCCCTCCTGAGGTATACTTCTAGCGCCGGTTCCGGTCTGGCGCCGGCCTGCCGGGCGCTTAGCTCAGAGGAAGAGCGCCTCTCTGACGCAGAGGAGGTCGGAGGTTCAAGTCCTCCAGCGCCCACCATCAAACCCCGGGACGGGGCAATGCTCAATCCTGCGGTGTCAATGGCGAGAGGGGCTGCTGGAGCAGCGCAAGCACACGTACAAGCGGCAGGTGCGCTGGGAGCAGCGAGCGAGTGGGCGAGACCCGTTTGCTCGACCGCCTGAAGTCCCAAGGAGCCACCCCCCTGCACCAGAGAAGACATCATGCAGGCGTAAGATCAAAGGAGATCTGGCTCCGGGCCGGTTTCCTGAGGTGCTCCCGGGCCCGGGAATCGGGGCCGCAGGGCGGGGTTGCCATGGGGAGTGATCCGCTGGAGGATCTGCGGGCGCAACTTGCCGAGAAAGTCACGTTCAATCCCTACATCCTCGAAACCCACGGCCGGTGCGAGAGTTATCCCGAGGCCCGCCCTCCTCTTGCGGTGGTCTTCGCCGAATCGGTCCAGGACGTCCAGCTGGTCCTCGCCTGGGCGTCGACCCACCACATTGCGGTCATTCCCTTCGGAGCCGGCACGAGCCTGGAAGCCCAGTTGCTCCCCCAGGGCTCAGCCATCAGCCTGGATCTTTCCAGGTTGAATCGCCTCCTGGAACTTCGGCCGCAGGATTTCCTGGCCGTGGTCGAGGCCGGCCTGACCTATCCGGCTCTCACCCGGGCCCTGGAGCGACACGGGCTTTTCTTTCCGGTGGACCCAGGCGCGGAGGCCACGCTGGGCGGGATGGCGGCCACCAACGCCTCCGGGACCACGACCATCCGCTACGGCGGGATGCGCCAGAATGTCCTGGCCCTGGAGGTGGTCCTGGCCAGCGGAGAGGTCTTACAGGTCGGCCGGCCGGTGCAGAAGACCAGCAGCGGCTACGACCTGAAGGACCTGTTCATCGGATCGGAGGGCACACTGGGCGTGATCACCAAACTCACCGTGCGGCTGCACCCCCGGCCTGTCCATGTCCACACTATCAGGGCTGTCTTCCCCAATCTGGACGCCACCGTGGAGGGAGCCACCCTTATCCTGGCCAGTGGATTGCCTGTCGCCCGGCTTGAAATGGTCGATGAACTGGGCATGAGGGCCGTGAACCGCTACCTGAATCGTACATACCCGGAGAGTCCGGCCCTCTTCCTCGAGTTCCACTCCGGCACCGCCGCCGCCATCGGCGAAGAATCCAGGGAAGTGCAGGGATTGCTGGACGCCGCCGGGGCACTGTCGGTGGATATCGCCAGGACTCCCCTCGAACGGGACGCGCAGTGGGAAGCCCGTCACAAGCTCTACTGGGCGCTTATCGCGCTCTTCCCCGGCTGCTCCTACATGATCACCGACACGGCCGTGCCCCTTACCCGCCTGCCGGAGATGGTCACGCAGGCACAACGCCTGCTGGCGGACATGGACCTGCCGGGGTCCATCGTGGGGCACGTAGGGGAGGGGAACTTCCACACGCTGGTGGCGGTGGCGCCGGCGGACTACCCTCGTGCCGAGCAATTTGCAGAGCGCGTGGCTGAGGCGGCGGTACGCCTGGGGGGGACCATCAGCGGCGAGCACGGCGTGGGCTTGCGGAAGAGAAGACTCCTCCACCTGGAACACGGCCCCGCCGTGGAGTGGATGCGCCGGGTGAAGGATCTCTTCGATCCACAGGGCATCCTGAATCCCGGCAAGATCTTCTGAGCGCCAGGCTCACACCAGCAGGTAGCGGCGCCTCACCTCCTGGTTGCCCCTAAGGTCGCTGACGCTGCCGTGGTAGCGAATGCGACCATCATCGATGACATAACCCCGGTCGGCGATCCTGAGAGCCGCCTGGACGTTCTGCTCCGCCAGCAGGACCGTGAGCCCCGTAGCCTTGAGATCAAGAATCCGCTCTTCGAGAGCGCGCACCAAGCGTGGGGCCAGCCCTTCCAGCGGTTCGTCCAGCAGGAGAAGTTCAGGATTCCCCACCAGGGCCCGGGCGATGGCCAGCATCTTCTGCTCGCCTCCGCTGAGATGCCCGCCTTTGCGGGAGGCTTTTTCCTTCAGGATCGGAAAGAGCTCGAACACCGCTGCCAGGTCCCAGCCGGCTTGGCGGGTGGGTTTTCGGGCGGCAATCTCCAGGTTCTCCGCCACCGTCAGGTCGGCGAAGATCCGGCGGTCGTCGGGGACGTAGCCGATGCCCAGGCGTGCAATCCGATGCGGGGGAAGGCCCCCGAGATCGACCCCCTTGAAGCGGATGCGCCCGCGCCGCGGGGGCACTATCCCCATGATGCTCTTCAGGGTGGTGGTCTTGCCGGCTCCGTTGCGGCCCAGGAGGCAGACCACCTCCCCCCGGTCAACGCGCAGCGACACGTCGAAAAGGATGTGGCTCAGGCCGTAGTAGGTGTGGATCCCCTGGACCTCAAGCATCGCCCGCCCCCAGGTAGGCCTCCTGGACTGCGGGATTCCGCCGTACCGCCTCCGGCGGCCCCTGCATGATGGTCCGGCCGCCATGCATGACCATGATGCTTTCCGCCGCAGCGAAGACCACGTCCATGTCATGCTCGCAGAACAGGATGGTCAAGCCGTGCTCCCGCGCCAGGCGCCTGATCAGGACCAGGGTGGCGGCGGTCTCTTCGGGCGACATTCCCGCGGTGGGCTCGTCCAGGACCAGCAGCCGGGGCTGACTGCCCAGGGCGATGGCTATTTCCAGGATGCGCTGGTCGCCGTGGGAAAGGGTTCCCGCCAGGTGGTCGGCTTTGCTCAGCAGACCGGTGTCGGCCAGGATGCGTTCGGTTTGCACCACGGCCAGGCCGTCTGCCGCCGCAAAGAGATTCAGGCTCGCCCGGTGTCTCGACAGCACCGCGACCTGGACATTCCTGAAGACGGTCAGCCGGGGGAAGATGTTCACAATTTGAAATGTGCGTCCAATCCCGCGCCGGCAGATCTCGTGCGCAGGAAGTCCCGTGATCTCGGTGCCGTCGAATATGATCTGCCCGCGGTCCGGCCGCAGCACTCCCGTGATGAGATTGAACAGCGTAGTCTTCCCCGCGCCATTGGGTCCGATGACTGCCACGATGGCACCGGCATCTACGCCCAGGTCCGCGCCGTCCACCGCCGGGAATCCGTCGAACGCCTTGGCGACGCGCTGGACGCGCAGAAGTTCAGGCATCGGGGCCTGCGCCCGGTCGGGGCCGGGGAGCCTGTGACCTCATCCGGATCATGCGCTCCTGAACGTGCCCCATGACGCCTTCGGGCATGAAGAAGATCAGGAGGATCAACATGATGCCTAAGATCGTGGTCCAGTTCTCGGTGTACCGGCCGGCGATGATCCGCAGGGTGACCACGATGGCCGCGCCCAGCATCGGCCCCAGAAAGGTGAACCATCCGCCGAGCAGGCACATCACCAGAATCTCCAGGGACAGCACCCAGAAGAGCATGTTGGGAAAGACCGACCGCTCCAGCGCCACATAGAGGACGCCCGCCGCCCCGGCGAAGAACGCGGCGATGATGATGGCCACCAACCGGTGCACGCGCACGTCGATACCCACCACCTGGCAGCGTTGGGGGTTATCCCGCACCGCCTGGAGCGTGGCCCCAAACGGAGACCTGACGATCAGATACAGGGCCGCCAGCGACGCGGCCACAGCGGCCAGGATAAGATAATAGACGTTCTCCACGGGGCGCAGGATCGGCGGCAGCGGAATTCCGTGAATGCCATTGTCGCCACCGGTGAACGAGTACCAGCGCAGGACGATGACCCAGAGCAGCGACCCCAGCGAGATCTGCAGCATGCCGAAATACAGCCGGGTCAGCCGCACGCAGACCCAGCCGATCAGCCATCCCGTCAGGGCGGCCGCCGGGGGACCGGCGAGGAAGGCCGCCCAGGCTGGCCATCCCCACCTGGTAATGGCCAGCGCGGCGGTGTAGGCTCCCACACCGTAGAACACCGCATGGTGAAACTGGTAGATCCCTCCGTAGCCCAGCGCCAGGTTCAGGCTGGTGGCCAGCAGCCCCATCACCAGGGCCAGGGCCAGGAGGTAGGTGTAGAACGAGGGCAGGACGGCCGGGGCCGCGGCCAGGATGGCGACGGCGGCCAGCACGCTGGCGGGTACTGACCGCCCCAGGAACTGTGCGCGCACGGACCTCTCTACCACACCGAGCGGAGCAACCCGGTGGGCCGCACGAGCAGCACCAGCACCGTGGCCGCATACGGGAAGACGATGGCAAACTGGGGCCAGATCAACAGCCCCAGCGACTGCGTGACCCCAAAGAGCAGCGCACCGACCAGGGCCCCCCAGAGGTTCCCCAGCCCGCCGATGGTGACGATCAGGAATGCTTCGATGATGATGGTGTGGTCCATCCCCAGCGTAATGCTGGTGGTGGGGGCCACCAGCGCGCCGCCCAGGCCGGCGAGATAACTTCCGACCAGGAACGCCGCGGCCAGGATCCGGCTCACGTCGATGCCCAGGACACCCACCATCTCCCGGTCCACCGCCGCCGCCCTGGCCATCCGGCCCAGCCGGGTCTTGTGGGTGAAGGCCCACATCCCCACCGCGACCAGCGGGCCCACCAGCAGCAGGAAGAGATTGTACCGGGGCACCGCCGCCCCCAGGATGTGGGCGGCCCCCCGCAGGATGGGCGGGGCCAGCACGGAACGATAGTCCGCCCCCCAGATGAGTTTCACCACGTCGTTGAGGATGAGCATGATGCCCCAGGTGAACAGGATCAGCATCAGGTGCTCGCGCTCATACAGCCGGGACAGCAGCGCGCGCTCGACCACCAGGCCGACCACTGCCCCCGCCAGGGGAGCCGCCAGCAACGCCAGCCACAGCCCCGCGGCGTTGCTCCCCAGCCCCGTGGCGATGGTGAAGGCTGCGAATGCGCCAATCATGTACAGCGACCCGTGGAACACGTTGGGCACCCGCAGCACGCCCAGGACGAAGCTCAGCCCGGCGGAGACGATGAACAGAATCATCGCCCGGCTCAGGCCGACCAGGAGCTGGCTGCCGATTACCTGGAGATCCATCCCGGAGAGGGCGGGGCGGCGACCGGGCGGACGGGCGCGCCCGGCCGCCGCTCTAACCGTGCAACGAGGTTGCCCTCACCGCCGCCGGGCTCGGGCCACATCCTCGCAGGTGGGCATGACGTCCGCGCCCCGCAGGATCACCGGATTGGCGGCGACAATGGCGTTGAGCTGCAGATTCTTCTTGGTCACCCCGGCAATGATGGGGTAGATGACCTGGTGATCGCAGGCCCGCATCTCCACTTCGCCCACCGGGGATCGAATCCTCAGGCCTTCCAGCGCATCGATGATCTTCTCCCTGTCCAGCGATCGGGCTTTCCGGATGGCCTCCGCGATGAAGTAGGCCGTGTTGTAGCCGTGGAAGGCCGGAAATCCTGGCGGCGTACCGTAGGCCGCCTGGAACGCCCGGACGAAGGCCTGGTTGGCCGGTGTCTCCGGGTAGTACCAGAGGTAATCGGTGGTGCCGGTAACCCCTTCGGGCACGTTCAGTCCCAGGGGGCGCAGCGCCGTGAAGTCGATGGCCGTATGAATCGCGCTGGGCACTCGTTCGGCAAACCCCACGGTCAGCATCGTTCGCAGCACGTTGGCCATGCCCGCGCCACCCGTGCCGAAGAAGGCCGCCTCGGGCCGGCCGGCCATTATGGACGTCAGGTACGGGACGAGATCAGGCTCGCCGGTCCGCCACCAGGTCTGCCCCGCCAGGGTCGCCTCGGGCTTCGCCCGCTTCATGAACCGCCAGAACGAGTTGGTGATGGCGTGGCCGTACTCATAGTCTTCGGCGCCGATCCAGAACCTGAGGAAGGGCTTCCGGGCAAAGTATTCGGCGAGGGCCTTGCCGGCCATGGCCGTGTTCTCCGTGGTGGAGAACACATAGCGGTGCCCCTGGGCCCCGGTGATGGCCTCGCTCTTGGAAATCCAGACGATGAACGGGATCTTCTGCTCCCGGGCCAGGGCAGAGATGGCCAGCGCAGTGGCACTGTTGATGGTACCCACGAGGAGATCTACCCGTTCCTGCAGGATAAGCTCTCGGGCCATGCTCAACCCGATTTCCGGTGAGAACCGTTCATCCCGGGTGACGAACTCGATCCTGGCGCCGAGCACTCCATCCCTGTTGATCTCGCCCAGGGCCAGCTTGAACCCGTTGAGGGCGTCATTGCTGAACACGGCCGGCGGTCCGCTGTAGGTGTCGACAATGCCGACCTTGACATTCCGTCCCAGGGTGGGGACCTGCGCCACTGAGGAGGGAGACAGGAACATCCCCGCCGCCAGCGTGACCGTGACCCCCATGAGGAGGGCAACCCATCCCTTGCCCATACGCCTTCCCCCCTTGACCCGCCTGCCACGGATTGCCCAAATCTTAGCCGTGCGGGGGAAAGAGTCCTTCAGTCTGTTGCCCTCCGCCGGGTGAACCTGGTCTCCGGCCCTTGCTCAAGGGGGTGTAGCCCTCAAAGGAAGGCAAGTTCACGGGGACAACGTGGGGCAATGCTAGGGGCAGGTTGTCTGGGAGCAACGAGCGAGTGGGCGAGGCCCGTCTGCTGGACCACCTGAAGTCCGAGGGAGGCACCCCCTGCATCAGAGAAGACATCTTGCAGGAGTGAGATCAAAGGAGGCTCAGCCATGGTGTGGAGGTCTTCAACACCATGATGGTGCCGGAGCGTCTGGCCTCGACCGGCGGCGCGCTGGGAGGCGCGCGGGCGGCCCTGGAGGTGGCGGTCGGCTACCGACTCCGGATTGCCGAGCGCCCGGCGCCTGGTGAGTGAGGCCAAGCGGTTCGCCACCGAGACCGCCTGGGAGGTTATCAACCTGGCCATGCAGATCGTGGGCGGCATCGGATACACCAATGTCTTCCCGCTGGAGCGGATCCTGCGCGACACGCGCCTGACGCAGATCTGGACCGGCACCAACGAGATAATGAGCCTGCTCATCCAGCACGAGTGCTACCAGGAGGTGCTGGGCGCTCCCCGGCCAGGCCGGCTGGTCGAGGCCGACGCGGCGGAGGCGGACGCGGTGGATGAGAAGGTCTACTAGGATGAAGAGATGTGGGTCAAAGGCTGGTGACGAGGACAGCGCATGGACATCCCGAGCCTGTCGCCGCAGGCCATGGCCCTTGTCAGCGCCATCGTCTTCGGCGCGGCCACGGTAAAAGGCCTCGCCGGGCTGGGTTTCCCGCTGATCGCCGTGCCGCTGGTGGCTAACGTCGTCGGCCCGCATTCTGCCGTGGTGATCATCGTGGTGCCCACGGTGGCCAGTAACCTCTTCATGGTGGCGCAGGGCTGGGGCCCGGGGGGCCACCTGCGGCAGATGGGCTGGCTGATTCTGGGGCTGGTGGCTGGTGCAGCGGTCGGCGCGCGCATGCTGCGGGAGATCAATCCGGCGGTTCTGGCGGCGGTGCTGGGCGTGGTGGCGGTGGGCTACTCCACCGCCGAGCTGGCGCGCCTCCCGCTACGACTGTCTTCTGCACCTCGCCCTCCGCTGAGCCTGGGCGTGGGCGCGGCCGCGGGGCTGCTCGGCGGCGCCACCAGTATCTACGCCCCTCTGCTGGCGGCCTACGTGGACAGCCTGCGCCTGGGCAAGGACGAGTTCGTCTTCTGGGTCACAGTCCTGTTCCTGATCGGGACCTCCACCCAGGTGCTCACCTACCTCCAGGTGGGCATCTACCGCAGCGGGCTGCTGGGTCCAGCCCTGTGGCTGTGCCTGCCCATGCTGGCGGGGACATGGCTGGGCATTCGCCTGCGTGGCCGGCTCTCCCCGGGCCGCTTTCGCACTCTGGTCCTGGTACTGGTACTGCTGTCGGGCACCAACCTGATCGCCCGATTCTTCTGGCGGTAAGACCACGAGGTGTAGCACCCCGGGAGCGTGTCCAGGCCCTCCCCGCACAGGGGGTCGTCCACGGGGAGCAGCGT